>CAYWOP010000008.1:0-15440 GCA_964459935.1 uncultured Methanosarcinales archaeon
GCGTCCGAACGGCGCATCGACTCACTCATCGACATCCTCTTCTTCGGCTCGTACGCGACAGGGGACTACTACGCGGGAAGCGATATCGACCTGCTCTTCCTCCACCACGACACACCGGACGAGCGAACCGTCACAGAACTCGTGCACGAGCACGGTTCCACGGAGCAGATACAGCACGTCAATCTCACCGTCCACGAGAATGACAATGTTCGACAGGAGGTATACGAGCGCGGACCGCTCCGAGCCACTGACACTGTGATATCCTTGCTGGGAGAGGTGGACCTGTGACGACGAAAGACGATTTTCTCCGGGACTGCATCGACAGCGAGGATGGGACACGCCTCGATCAGACGCAACGACGTCGTGAAGCCGAGCGGTTCCTCAACCTTTCAGACTATCACAACAAGGGTGTCGACGATCACTTAGACGGAGAAGCGAAACTCCTTGCGATAAAACAAGGGTACTACGCCATGTTGCACAGGGCGAACGCAGCGCTCGCCCTCGCAGGATTTAAGGTCACATCTCATGCGTGTACAATTGAGGGACTGACCGGACTCTTCGACGAGAGCGATCTGGCCGATGACCTCCGCCAGGCGTTCGAAGAACGGCTCAATGTGGATTACGAAATACATCCTGAACGTCCGGAGCTCGGCGAGTTCGAAAACGCACATGCTTTCGTCGAGAACACAATGCAACCCTTCCTCAAAAAGGGTGGACGAGATTATAGCGGAACTCGAGTAGTTCGTAACGGCTTTGTACGTGCAATGTAAAACCAGCAGCTCTGCTGCTGGCAGGTCAATGATTTCCCAACATTTTTAATACTGATAGGACTCTTCAGTGATTACAATGGAAGACGGTATTTTTCCAGAGAATGACGCTGGACGCGAGGACATCACCGATGCGTTTCAACCTGGGGACTATGTGCGTGCGAACCATAATAGCGGGAGAGAAGCCGGTCGCATATACGAGGTGAACCCGAACGAGATATATCTGCGACCGCGTATCAAACTACAACCGAACGGCGATCTCGTCATAGAGGATTCAGAAGGACGGGTACCGGTCGTAGGAAGCAGTATCGATCATATAACGGAAGACGAGTTCAAACAGCTAGAAGCAAAACATCCGTTGAACTATCATCACGGGGAGCCGATCAGGCTCACCAACGGTACGTTCGATCACGTCGGCGTATTGCAGAACTATATGAATGATATAGTCACGTTGCAACCCTACCTGATCAATGTAGGAAGCGAGTTCGCTGAAGAACGGGACGAACCATTCAGCCTCAATTACTCCAACGGCTACGACTTCCTCCCTATCGGCCGAGAAAGGTATGAAGCATGGAAGCAGCCACCGCAGAAAGAGAATTCTTCATAAGAACTCATCGGGCCCAAGACCATGTTTCACTCAACATATCCCACGGGACATAGATAATCCGCTACGCTGCTGGCGATGATTCTTCTAAGAAGTGCGACAGTAACAGGAAAACTTTAATACGCACGTTCATCCGCTTTTCATATGGAAGAGGAAACCCTAGAGGCCGTACGAGCGGTCCTCGACGAACACCCGGTCGTGGTCGCGTATCTCTTCGGCAGCGTAGCAGACGACGATACAGGCCCACTCAGCGATATCGACATCGGCGTGTACCTCGACTGCGACGATCAGTTCAGCGAAGAAGTCGCACTCAACGCAGACCTCCCGCTACGCGACGAGGAAAACGGATTCGACCTCGTGGTGTTGAACACAGCGTCACTGTCCATGCAGTACGAGATCATCAAAGGCGACCTGCTATACTGTGCCGACGAGGACCGACGCGTCGTTATCGAGACGGAGATAATGGAACAGTACCTGGACATGCAACCGTTCTTCCAGGAGCACGCACGAACACGACTCGAACAGATAGCAGAGGAAGGACTGGTATGAACGAACAACTAGAAGAAAAACTCGAGGACCTACGAAGATACAGCTCCAAACTCCGACGATACGCGGAATACGACAAGGAGCAGATACTCGAGGATGAAGAAGTAGAGGCGACCGTGGAGCGCTACCTCAACCTTGCGATAGAGATCGTCGTACAGATCAGCCAAATGCTCATCTCCCGGGACAACCTGGAGAAACCGGACACGTACAGGGGCACCATCGAAGTACTCGGGAAGAACGAGATACTCCCGCGACGTTTCGCAGCTGACTTCGCTCCCATCGCCGGACTACGCAACCTCCTCATCCATCGATACGGAACGGTCGACGCGGAACGCGTGGTGGACGAGTTGCAGGACAACGTGGACCACTTCGATACGTTCGCCCGCCACATCGCTTCCTACGTGACGAACGAGTGATTCGCTCCAGCGGTACGCCGTGCACACAGGGCGAACCGTCCCGGTGCTAACAACATGCAAGCGGAACAGTCCGGTTCGTGTTTCTCCGAGCAATATCAAACCAGCAGCTCCGCTGCTGGCAGGTAGTCTTTGGAAAAATTAACACAAAAGTGACTTCAAAATTTTTCTAGCAACAGAAAGGTCTCTCAACAAAGCGCAAGTACACTGTGCCTCAACCGAGCGGCCAGATCCTAACACGGCTGGAACGTAGGCCGACGCGCCGTATGCACCTGGATCTCCCGATCCGCTTTGCACTGTTTAACACTGATCCACTCTGGAGCGCTATTCGGGTTGATGAGGGAAGACCGGTTATTTCGGATCTGTAGTGACGAACAGTTGAGACATCTAAAGTTGTAGTTTTCAAGATTGATAGCGGCTTCCGACTCCACGCTGATTGAACGAAGGACTCCGTTTCTTTGCTGCATCTCCTCGAGCACGTTCAGGAAATCATCGCCGTAACTCTCCGGTACGTCCCGGGCTGGACAACTGAGGGGGTCTACTATCTGCGTGGACCACCAGATGGAGACAAAGCCCAGCAGGAGGAGGACGTAGAGTCCGCGCTTATACGTTGAGTCTGTTCGATACGTGGCCCAAGAGAAGATCGCCAGCACGGCCACCGGAACCGCCATAGGCAGGTATGCACCAACTGTTTCAAGCACGGTCTCCAACATCTCGGGCGGAGGACTTCCTTCCCTGACCACAAGAGTAGGATACAAGCAGCTGGTCATTGCTCACATACGGCACGTATCGGTATAAAAATTTGATGATGGTATTCTTAGCACCGGGACAGCCTTGACCAGAACGAAGGAATCGAATACGGGCAAAGCCGCGTTGTGGAATGCGGGCGTCGTACCACTAAGGCACTCTCGCCCGCTCTATGAAAGTTTTATAATCTCCGGAGGTTGCGTGCCGTATATGGGCATCTGTACCAAACCACATTTCGTACTCGGTCCGGACCCATCGCTACTACAGCTGCATTTTCCGTACACGCTGCTGGTCACGCTGTTCATCTTGGTGATAGTCGGTATCGGACTATACAGTTACTACCGCGGGTCCAAGGAAGACCTCTTCGTCTTTATCGGAACCGCGGTCGTCGTGTTCGCCGTCCTCGGTTTCATCGCAGCAAACTTTTCCGAGATTATCCCGTTCCACAAGCGTTGTCCTGAACCACCCGAAATCACGATACCGATGCTGGAACAGTCAGTGCAAGAGGGCCGGCCTATTGTCCGCGATTCGACGCACAGAAGGACATACATGATCCGGATCGCCCCCGCTTACAACGGAACGTTCCGCGAGAGAACGATCCGATGCATCGGCAACTGTTCATCTGTCTCGATAGTGAACGCGTCGTACCTGGAGAATACTCGAGACGAACCGGTGAGGGCCTACGTGCAAATATGTAAAGATGAGAGCTTACTCTTCATGACTGAAATACCTGAGCAGAATATCTCCCAATGCTAACCGGAATACGATGAGAGATAGAGTAGAATGTCGGCGGTCATCAGTTGGGTCCAGGCTGATAGCTAGGACCAGAACGAACGGCAGTAGCTGTTATCCTGTTCTAGCAATATCCAACCAGCAGCTCCGCTGCTTGGAACTCATATTGTGTACATTCTCGTGTCGAGTTCCGGAACGTGCTCGAAGTCCTTGTCGCGCGTCACCAGCGTGCAGTCGTGTGCGATGCAGATAGCGGCTATGAAGATGTCGATATCGGCGATGAGCGTTCCTGCCTGCTCGAGTCTCCTGTAGATGCCCGCCGCCGTGCCCACTGCATCGTCCGTGAACCCAAGTATCTGCTTGTTCCGTGTCAGCGTGGACGCGCTCGCATCATACCGTTCCAGTTCATACGCGTTCAAGGCGGTGATAACGAGACGCCCGTCCAGTTCGTGCAACAGATCGACGGCTGTCCGACGTTCGTGGACGAGGTCGATGAGAAAGCTACTGTCCAAGCAGTACGTCACGACGCTCGTCCTCCTCGCTCCGTTCCCGTCCTCGCTTCGCCGTGTCCCACTCCACGGTGATGTCCGCGCCGATGAAGTCCGAGAAGTCGTGCTCCTCGTTCTCCGTGAGTTCCAAGACGACGTCGGTGAAGCTCTTGTCCTCTCCCTTCAAACGCTTGAGCCGTTCGTACGCGTCCTCGCGGAGACTGATCGTCCTCGACACCATACTCTGTGTAAAAGTCTGTGTATTTATATGTCTTGGGTCGCAATGATCGTAGACGTTTCGATGAGAGCGAACTGGCTATGACGAGCTTGTCATCACAAACCGGGACCAACGTGAAAAGAGAGTGTCAAAAGTTACTGTCGGCCAATCAGTCGGAAGTCTTCCTGGTATGTACTGCTCGCAGTGCCTTCACCATGTCCTTGTTCGTGCCCGGGAAGGTATCCATGATCTCGCTCGTCGGTACGCCGCCCCGCACCAGGATCCGGGCGTCGTCTTTCGACAGTGCAGGTGCATCGGTGGTCTGCGGACTGCTCCCGAGATCCTCTACCGGTAAGTCGTCGTAATAGTTTGCCTCGTAGAAGTCTGAAGGAATCGCCTGCAGTAACTCTACCGGTCGTTGTATCAGGATATTGCCCCGGCTGAACTTGATGTGCTTCCAGATGTTCTTCCGTATCCGTTCGACCGAGCGTTCTGGTCTGAGATACGCCATACCTCCTTTCATCGGTGTTCCCGTATTGCTCACGTATTCATACCCCGCGCTCCGCTCCGTCATCTGTGTTTTCGCGGGAAGAAGATGGAGCGCCGTGGCCAACCTGTTTCGTGCTGCCCGTTCTTCCTCTGTCCGGGCCACGATCGTGTCGTGGATGTCATGGATAACGTCTTCAAAGTGATTGATGTGTGTGAGGAACTGCAGGATGTCTTCGGGTTCGGACTCCAGACTGTCCGGGTCGAGTTCTTCATCATACGGCGGGTTGAACCCTTGCTTTTCCGAATTAAGGAGTTGGGCGCATCGGCGGCTTGCAGTGTCTCCATAGGTGAGCTCGAACAGACGGTTGAGCGGTGTCGCTCGCGGGAGCGTGTGGGCATGGTGTAACATGTTCTCAAGATACGTATGCCGCTCCTCGGAGAACTCATTCGTGATATGCTCGAGCGTCTCTTCCTCCCTCCAATTCTGCATATTCGTGTTCTGTCCACGGACGACGGCTTGATCCGCTTGATGCTCCCTCCCTTTCTGGAAGTTCACATGGAGTACGAACTCGTCGGCCCGATACATCGACAGAGCGTTCGCAAGCGCGTTGCGGCCTTCTGACAAGTACCCTGTGAAGTCAAGACTGATCACGTTGTATTTCGACTCCGGTTCGTCCCGGATGAAGTCAAAGAGGGTTTGATGACGCACGTCAACCGCAGGGGTGGCCTCGTGCGCCGTGGCAGCCGCATCTGCGTTCTTCTCCACACCCACGACATCCCTGATGCCCAACGGTTCGTACACATGTTGGTATTCCAGACTGTTCGGACCCGGAAGGTGAAGCACGGATACCTCCTCCGGTTCGAGCCGCTGCAGCAACGTATCCTCGATGAAACCGCGTAACTTCGACCGGGAGCGGCGCTTCGCAGGATCACTAGCATAATTTTTCATCATCGTAGAGTGCTAAAATTTCTCTTTTTATATGTTCGTATTCGTGCTGCGATCGCACGGTAAAGGGTTCACGGACCTCAACTCGCCTCTACTGCTCTCCTCCACCCAACAGTTTTATTGCAAGCATACTCGATGTAAAGAACCGGGCATCATGCAAGACAGCGACGAGATAATAGCAGAGAGTGACCTCGAGAGCAATCGTACGTATAGGAGCAGCATACTGGGCTCCGTAGCAGGACTCCTCCTCGCGATATCACTCACAGCCAGCGACCAGCCGGAGATAACGTACTGCGCGGCGACGACGCGGCACACAGCCGTACCGAAGGAGCAGATAGATAATGTCACTACATACCTCGAGGACCGGTTCAACGCAGAGGGCATCACGCTCACAGCAAACCGTGCATCCCAACAGTTCGTCTTTCCCACCGAGGAGGATTCGACCGACTGGTACGCCCTCCGAGACAGCCTCGACCAGGTCTGCGGCGACGCTGATATCAAAACAGTGTATACCACCAAAGCCCGTCCCTCCTCCGCCCCGCTCGTAGAACAACTATCACGTACAGACGGGACCGGTGGACAGACCTGGCCGGAAGAAGGTATCAGCGTGCTCTACGGCGTTCCCCTGCTGAACAGCCAAAGGAACGCAGCAGGCACCCCGCTCGACCGGCACAGCGCGTTGCACGAAGCGATCCACGCCACCGGCATCCGCCAACACGTCGACTCAGAAGCAAGCGTGATGTACCCAAACGCATCCAAGAGCCACGGCAGAATCTCAGACAGTCTCAGAACAGAGATATACAGGGCGATAGAAGAGTGAACAAACCTTCTTTTTCAGCGTACCATTAGAGATCCCACTGTTTTGTATGAAATCAGTAACGCCTGGAGAGTTGCCTGGAGACCAGCAGCTTCGCTGCTGGCATTGAACACGTACTCGCACAAAATTTATGTTTCAAGATGCGATCCGGAACCATGACCTACTCCTATATAAAGCAGATTCGTTTTTCATACGGTCATGCTGGACTGGGATAAAGACACACTGGGTCAATGTGTCAACGAAGTAGTGGACCTGTTCGGAGCGACGACATCAGAGGCCCTTGCGGCCGCCCGTATCCACGACAACCTACGCCGGGTGGGTAGTAGGTACATGGTCGAGAATTCCGAAGAAACATCCGGAGAAGGACTTGTCAAAGAGACGGCCCGGCACATCACGGGTGACCTGCTCTCCCAGGAGCAATACGCCACGGCACTCCTGGTCGAGGACCACATAGAGACACTCGACGAATCCCAGACACACCGCCTCACAGCACGACTCTCGCACATCCTCGAATCACACCAATTACGGAACACTCTGCCAATGGACAGTCCAAACGGTTCCATGCACTACCGACTCCCTCCTGCGATCAAACTGATCCCGAAGACAATCCTTGCCGAGACGTACAGAAGATTTGCTGACACAGAGGAGATGGATGAGGGCTGGACCGGTGGCGCGGTAAATATCCTGCACGAGTACAGGAAACGAGCAGCGGACGAGGACGTCGACCACGAAGCGGTTTCACTACACATCCCTCTTATCGGCTACCACGGACCTATCAAAGATGTACCAGCGGAAGAGATCGAAAACGTGGCCTCCAATCTCGAGCAGTCGTGGTCATCGGATTCCGAACTGGCCGAAGAACTGGCCCCTGCCGACACCACGGCCGATCCCCACGTACTACTTGCCAAGTACCGCAAACGTATCAAGGATATCGACGGGACACACCAGGACGATGTAACTCAGATGATCGTGAAACAGCTCACCAACCGGACCACGTCCGATAAGATCGCACGACTGAGCAGCTCGGACAGTAAGCTACGGCAACGACAGCTCGCCCTGCGTGAGGCGGCACGCAACTGGCTCTACAGCGACGCCACGGTGGAGAACGCTATCCGCATCGCCAGGGAAGACCTCGACGGCGAACTAGCAAGTCCGGGTTCCACCGGCTCGCAACTATACCTGACTGATGATGCACGTGCAGCCCTTACGTATCCCATAAAGAAACGACGCAGCGCCCTGGAAGACAGGCAGGAGTACGTGAAGGACACACTGCACGAACTCGACATCGACGCGCTCCTCAGACCAGACCCTCGCCGGACGGACAGGATATACCAGTAAAACGTACAGGAGCCTAACGTTCTCACAGAACATATTCCGCGATACTCGCTGTAGAAGGGCAGCACCGAAGATAGCTTAAAGACCAAACCATTCGTAAAGAACATGTCGTGGACCACTGATGACATACCGGATCTGACAGGCAACAATATCGTGGTGACGGGAGCGAACAGCGGCTTGGGCTACGCAGCGACGAAAGCACTCGCCGAGAAGAACGCTCACGTCATCATGGCCTGCCGGAACGACACACGTGCCGAGCAGGCGAAAGCCAAGATAAAAGAAGCGATACCGGACGCCTCGCTCCACTACATCAACTGCGACCTCGCCTCACTCGACAGCATCGAACAGTTCGCAGCGGAATACAAAGAGCACTACGACGAGCTCCACGTGCTCTGCAACAACGCCGGCATCATGGCCGTACCCGAAGGAACTACCGAGGATGGCTTCGAACGCCAACTCGGCATCAACCATCTCGGACACTTCGCACTCACCGCCCACCTCCACGACCTGCTCGAGGAAACGGAAGACGCGCGCGTCGTCACGCACAGCAGCGAAGCACATCGCAACGGCTCCATCGATCCACAACATCTGGAAATCGATGACTACGACCCGTGGGACGCCTACGCGAGGAGCAAGCTCGCCAACCTCCTCTTCGCCTACGAACTCGACCGGCGGTCACCCGTGACGAGCACCGCCTGCCACCCCGGCTTTACAAAAACAAACCTGTTCCCGGACCAGGCCACGTTCGGCACCCGCATCATGCAACTACTGCTACCACTCCTTGGACAGCGCGCCGAACAGGGAGCACTCCCGATGCTCTACGCAGCGACGGATGCGAGCATAACAGGAAGTGAGTACATAGGACCGGACGGGTGGAACGCATTATGGGGCGACCCGGAACGGCAAGAACCGACGGACATCGCTCGCGATGAACACACTGCGGAAGCGCTCTGGAACGCCTCGGAAGAACTGACCGGCGTGACATTCTAGGCACGTATGTCCTCAACTACTTCTCGTTCGACGTATCAAACTTGTCTTGACACTTTTCAATATTCTCTGAACCGTACGTTGCCCGGGTGGCCGTGGAGGTGCAGGAGTAGCTCTTTGTGCGAGCCGAAATGATCCCTGTGAACGGTGCCGGGTATCTCGCTGTGGAGTTGATCTAATACTGCCATGGCCGTTTCACAGTCCGTGAGGTCGTTTGACAGATGTGCGAACGGGAGGAGCATGGCGCGATCACGCCCGACATCCTGGAGCGTTTCGGTGATAGCACTGACCGCCTTGTCCACGTGTCCCGTGTCGCCCTGCTCAACAGTAACGAGTACCGTGATGCAATCGTCGGCCTGCATACCGTCCTTAGTGGTTCGGCCTGCACGCCGTGAAGACGGGTCGCTGGCTCGGTGAGTTCCGAAGCGTACTGCTTGGTGTGACAGATGAGGAGTTTCATCGGAGGTGGGTGATGGTATGCAGGTGTCGTATGGTGCCATTCGCGTTCTTTACCGAGTATCTCTCGCATGGACCGAATCTCCTCGTCGCTCCACCATTGCGATGTGTACCGGTCCGTGCGATAGATTCCTTGTTCGAACTGGGACTGCTCTGCAGCATACGCTCCGCACAGCGGTTCCAGTTCTTCATACAGTGGAACGCCATACCGCTTCAGCGCGTCCTTGCGGAACACCGAGAGTATCACGTCATGCGCTACGTGGTGCACGTCACGGAGGAACTGGAAGAAGTCGCCGTCCCACGTTCCCGGTGTGTTCTGGAACATGCACACCGTGGGAGCTCCGGCCCCGTGTTCAGCCAGTATCGATTCGAGGTCGCTCGCGTCCGTATGCACGGATGTGACTTGGTCCATTTGTCTTGTATTCTGTTCGAGTTTCTCGAACATGGAGTCGTTCTTCTCCACGGCGACAACCCTGTTGAACTGTTCTATGAGGACTGGGGTCATACGTCCGTATCCCGCCCCTATGTCAACTGCTGCGCCGTTGCCGTTGAACCGTCGCACGAAGCGTTCCTCGTCCTCCATGTACCTACGTAGCATGCCGAGTGGCGAATCGTATGCTGCTGTTTCCGCTTCCGCGATCATCGTTTCATACGTCCGACCATCGAACTGTTCCATGTAATTATTTAGTAGTAACAAAAGACTTTTTAATTTTACCTAGCTATATTTACTATAAACAAAAAATAAAGGTGTTTAATTTTAGGAGTAATAAAATATGGCTGAGTTCGACCACGTAGATACCACGGACCTGAAGATCCTGCGAGAACTCGACAAGGATCCGCGCGCCTCATACAAGCAGATAGGACGGCGCACACGTCTCAATGCGCAGACCGTCCGATACCGCATCAACAGGTTGGAAGAGGATAACATCATCACCGGTTACTGGGGCTTCGTCGACCTCGCCGGCTACAGCGTCCACAAGATACTGCTGAAGAACAGGACGCTCGGCGAGGACGGACGAGCGGAACTGAAGGAATGGCTGCTCGATCAGAGCTGCATCTCCTGGTTCGCCGACCTGCACGGCGCATGGGACTACGTCATCACGGTGAACGCGGAGACCGAGCGAGCGTTCGCCGGGCTCGTACAGGAACTCCTACGGCGATTCGGCGACGACTTCCAAGAGCGCTCGTTCCTCATTTCCACGAACGCGTTCCAGACGAACGAGAAGTATCTCCACGCGGAGAACGAACTGCACGACGTGTTCGAACACGACTACATGGACGAACGGCTCGAGACGGACGAGCGGGACGAAGCGCTGCTGCGCCATCTCGCCCTCGATGGACGAGCCGGTTACACGGAACTCGCGGAACACCTCGACATCACCCCTGAAGCGGTCTCCAAACGCGTCCGAAAACTCCGCGAACGAGGACTCCTCAAAGGCACGAAGATTAGGATCAACGTGAACAAACTCGGTCTCTCATACTATCACTTGTTCGTCGCTCTGGACGAGCAGGACGCGTTCGACAGGATGCGCAGGTACTGCATACAACACCGTGCCGCGACCGTTATCATGCGCCATCTCGGCAGATACGATCTGCACTGTGAATTTATTTTGGAAGACGACGCGATGCGGAGCGTCATGGACGATATACGGGAACGGTTCGGAACCGAGATCGGAACGTACGAACTGCTCCGCGTCCGGAAGGAATACACGATGCATCTGCTCCGGTGAGTGTGCTCTTCAACGCAGTGCTCATCTCGCTGTGCCTCGCGGAAGCGATCTTCTTCTCGGTGTGTCACCAGCAGCTTCGCTGCTAGCGTACATAAATGTTGTCTATATAGAAAAGAAATGCGGGGGTCGGAACCATAGGAACACCACGTTTAAATGAACGGAGCGCAAACGTCCAGATATGAACTGGAAACGGTACGGCTGGTACGGACTGCTCAGCATCACAACCCTTGTCTATCTCGGAGCGGGCATACCGAAACTCTTCGCTCTCCCACAGATGGTCGACAACCTCGCCCGCCTCGGCTACGGGCGCGCTTTCACCGTCTTCCTCGGCGTGTGCTGGACCAGCGCAGCCATCGGCCTCTGGAGTCGATGCCACCGCAAAGCAGCCGTGCTCGGAACGCTGTTCATCACCAGCGGAGCGTTCGCAGCGCACTGGACCGCCGGCGACGGCATCGCCTATCCACTCTTCGCCTTCGTCATCCTCGGCGGGGCAGTTCTCTACGGCGACGGCTTCTTCACGTACATATTCAGCGAATAGGCCCGGAATGCGGCGTAAGAAGCGAACGGGTCGTGGAAATGGCCTGTACGGGGTGAAACGTGTTGTCACGAGCACCACACGAAACTTTTATAAAGTATCGATTTGGGATTGGGAATAGGATGAAAAAGGGACAGCTCTCCATCGAAACGATGATCATCTACGGCCTCGCAATCCTCATCGCACTGTCAGTCATCGGTGGACTCTTCTACTTCGACGTGTTCAACGTCGCAACGTACCTGCCGAGCAGCTGCGACCTCGGCGGCACAGGCGATGTCCGCTGCGAAGAGATGCGGTTCTCGAGTTCAGACTCAGAACTAGCCCTGGGCATCCGTAACACGGGCCAGCGACCGCTTCAGATGCTGAAAATAAACGTGTCTGATAATGAAAATGTTCATTTCAACGGAAACAAAGGGGCGACAGCAGAGCTCGCCAGCGGACCGAATGCGGGCAACACTGTTTCCAACACATACCCATTAGCACCTGGTGATATCGCGCAAGTAATCATCGATACAGGTAGTGCACAGGAAGACCAGGTCCTCCGCGGCACACTCGTTGCACGGTATCAATACCAGGACGGAGCGATCGAACAAGAATCAGTCGGGAGCATACGCGTCCGTCCTTCCTAGCTTGAGATGAACCATGGCCAGATATCGATCGAGTACCTCATCATACTCGGAACCGTTCTACTCCTGGTCATCATCCCCGCGGGAGCCTTCCTCACCGACTTCGCCCTCGACAGCATCTACGGCAGCGTCGACACCCAACGCGCCAACGAACTCGGCCAAGGACTCATCGACATAGCACAACAAGTGTACTACCTCGGACTGTACTCAAAGAAACAGGTCACGCTCAGCGTTCCTAAAAACGTGGAACGCATGTACCTCCTCAACGTCTCCAAGAGCCAAGACCATCACTACATCGTCATCAAGATCAACGACTCCAGCACACAACGGTACACCTATCCGAGCAAAGCACCACTCACCGCCGATCCTTCCTCCACTTACGTCAACAAAGTCGACTACAGCTCAGACGTCGACGCGTGCAGCAGTAACCCATGCTCCTTCCTCGCCTTCACCGAACCAGTCACACGACCAGGGCGGTTCCAACTCGAGACGGTCCTCAAAGGAAACGACATCATCGTCAACGTAGCACCGGTGATACAGTGACCGGACAGGTCAGCATCGAATTCCTCACGCTCTTCGCCGCACTCCTCATCATCTTCATCATCGGCATCGCTTCCATACCCACCGACTACACCGACAGCGAAAAACACACGGCCAACAACGCGCTCAACACGCTCAAACTCCACCTTCTCACCGCTTCGACGACACAAGGAACGTACCAGGCCTGCATCGACATCCCGCCACGCATCGACGGGAGGAACGTGGAGATACGCGTCCACGGAGCACCGGATAACATCGCGAGCTTAGCAACGGACCAAGCCGTCCTCAGCCAAGTCAACCTCCCTACCATCACCACTGTAAAGGATAAGAACAGCTTCCCCTGCGACGGCGACACGTCCACACCGCTCACGAACCGCATCGCGATCAACAAGACAGACACGATCGAGGTATACACATGAAACGCGCACAGCTCATGAGCCTCGACCTCACTACAGCAGGCGTCATCTTCATCCTCTTCGTCGCAGCACTCACACTCCTCCTCTTCATCTTCCAAGGAGAAGAGGACCAGGAATTCCAATATGAAGTGGTCTACGCCTTCGACAACCTCGAAGCCAACACCGAGTTCTACGAACCGTACGAGATCAACAAGACCGCCTACGTCCAGTTCGCCAACGGGAACCCGAGCATCGACGAGTACGTGCTCGGCAACTCCACGACACAAGGCATCGGACTCGGACCAGCCGCGCACGACGCATGCCTGTACTTCACGAACACGACCGGAGGGATCCTGAACGTCAGCGGGACGACAGCCGCGGGGAGTATCAAAGGATCAGACTGTGCGGAGCGACTCCCGGATAATCCCTGCGACACGTACGAACGAGCTATGAGCGTCTCGAAACCCGTACTGTTCCGAGCAGGCAACCCACCTCACAACGACATCCTCCGCATGAACCTGGTGGTGTGCAGGATATGAAACGCGGACTCCTCTTCACCACAGACGTCATCATCGCGGTCACCATCGTCATCATCGCAGCAGCAGTCCTCCTGTCACGGTTCCCCGACGAACGCCAGGAATATTATATCGAAGACAAAGGCCACGATATCACGAACGTCCTCTCACACACCCGCACCACGGACCTCTGCACGACACTGCAACCCTGTACCTGCCCCGGATACACAGATCTCCAAAGCATATGCAACAAGGTAACACATGACAGGAACCGGAGCATCCTCGGACTCTACACAGAAGCCATCAACACCAGCGTCGTCACCCGAGAGGAACTCAACGCCTCGGTCCACGAGATCTTCGTCGAACACCAGATCATCGATGAGAACCGGTTCGGCTTCTCACTCATCGTCACACCACCGCAACAGACACAACCCCTCGAACTCTACAACACGGAACGATGACACAGACCAGGACAACGGTAGCACTCGCGCTCCTCGCAGCGACACTCGCAGTAACGGCCATCAACCAAACACCCGTACAGGAAGAACCACTATACGCGTGCAACGCCAAAGGAAGCCTCTACCTCTACAACACAACAGACCCGTTCGTCACCGCGCGGACCAACTTCACACCAACACACAAGAACTTCTTCCTCCTCACAGGAGGTACCAACCCACCCGAAGTGTTACAGAACGGCACGAAACTGCCCCTCACACACCGCATCCACGGCTGGCCCAACATCTACAACACGACGGTGGACCCGAGCACGCTCCTCACGACGGAGACGAACCTTCGTGTGCGCGGCGTTCAGGGCTACGTCACACAACCCGAAGACGACCACCCGTTCGACCCACAACGAGTACTCGACGTACACGGCAAAACAAAAACGTTCGAACGCTGCCTCACCCAAGGAACGTACGCCATCCCCTTCTTCGACAAGTACTCGATCAACAAACCAGGACAGGGAAAAGACAACAGGCCAATCTCGGTCCAGGTATCGAGGAACGGAGATATCATCCACGACGTGACACACCGAAGCCCACATCCCGAAGGAACAGAAGGAGCGGCCGTCGTCAACTTCGACGTGAACAGCACGGACTGGTACAACATCACCGTTACCAGCGTCGACAGCTCCTACACCCACCTCCCGCAGTGCACCGCCGCGGAAGCTCTCTGCAACACGGACCAGGACATCCGCGCAGCGTGTGACCTCGACATGGCCATCATCATCGACAGCAGCGGCAGCATAAGCGGCCACATGCAGGACGTGAAAGACGCGCTGAAACCGTTCGCCGAAGCATTCGCAACGCAGACGAACACGGAGATAACCGTCATCGAGTTCGACAAATACGCCGAGATACTACAGGACTACACCGATGACCGCAACAAACTCAACGACGCGATCTCACAACCGACCGCGGGCGGCACGACCAACTGGGAAGACGCGCTGCGCACGACCCACAGCCTCTTCGACAACCGCCAGGACATCCCCGACCTCTACCTCTTCGCCTCCGACGGGAAACCGCGCGCATACCTCGACGACGACGGCAACGTC
>CAYWOP010000009.1:0-15052 GCA_964459935.1 uncultured Methanosarcinales archaeon
TTGATACCGAAGCCGATCCCACCGGGGCTGATCACACCGTCGTCAGCGTCGAGGGCCGCGACGCCTCCGACGGGAAACCCGTAGCCCATGTGGGCGTCGGGCATGGCGATGCTCCCGTCCAGTATCCCGGGAAGCGTGGCCATGTTCATCGTCTGTTGTACGGTCTTGTCCTCGACCAGCTCTTCCAGTTTCTCATCAAGATACAGGAATGCTGGCACGTTCATGTCACCTTCCGGTGCGATAACGCATTTATAAGGAGAGAGCCGTTTGAGTTTATGCTTAACCATACCTCTTTCGACCCGAAGGGTCTTTTTAATCTTTACTACGACAATGTTTTTAAACAACGGAGGGTGGTAGGGAAGTATGAAACTGACCATCGACACGGCGCGGGACAGTGAGAAGGAGATACGGAAGGCCATCGAAGTGTTGGAGAGCTTCGTCGGTGCATCGCCAGACGCGGCTCGAGAGGACGACACTGCAGAGCCGAGCGTCGACGAGGGGAGCTTCGATATGTTCGACGACGAAGTCGTGACGTACGACTAAATATTAATAAACCGGGATAGCATCTTTTGATATATGAAATGGAAAGAGTCATTGCGAGCGTTCGACGAGGCCGCGACCACGCTGGAACTCGATAACGAGGTAGCGACGTATCTTACGAAACCGCGGCGGACGATCACCACGACGCTCACGATCCAGACCGACCAGGGTGTCCGTAACTTCACAGGGCACCGAGTACAGTTCAATAAGGACCGAGGACCGTACAAGGGCGGTATCCGCTACCACCCTGATGTTACCGAGGAAGAGGTCCGTACGCTCGCGTTCCTCATGACGTGGAAATGTGCCATCGTCGACATACCATTCGGCGGGGCGAAGGGTGGGGTCTCCGTCGATACGAAACAGCTCTCGACTGACGAGAAGGAACGCCTCACACGCTCACTCACCCGGGCATGGCGGAACGATATCGGTCCTGACAAGGACATCCCTGCTCCTGATATGTATACGAACGAACAGGTCATGGCATGGATCCAAAACGAGTACCACGAGATCCACCCTACCCGTGGTGTGGTCACGGGAAAACCGATCAGCCTCGGAGGGAGCGAAGGACGTTCCGACGCGACAGCCCTCGGCGGGTACTACGTGCTCGACACGCTCACCGACGGTACAGGGATGGTGGCCGTGCAAGGCTACGGCAACGCCGGTCGGGCGATCGCGTCGATACTCAACGACGCCGGGTACACGGTGGTCGCCGTCTCCGACAGTTCCGGTGGAGTCTATGCTGAATCGGGACTGGATGTCAACGAGGTCGAACGCACCAAGGTGAGCGAGGGAACAGTCACGGCTCACGACGCGGAGCGTATCACGAACGATGAACTGCTCGAGCTCGACGTCGACGTACTGGTCCCCGCGGCCGTGGAAGATGTGGTGACGGAGGAGAACAGTGACGCTATCAGTGCAGACGTGGTGCTTGAACTCGCCAACGGGCCGGTCACGCGACAGGCCAGGACTGAACTGGCGGAGCGTGGCATAACAATCATACCGGACATACTGGCCAACGCTGGCGGTGTCACCGTCAGTTACTTCGAATGGGTGCAGAACCGCACCGGTGAACAGTGGAGCAAAGACACCGTATTGGAGCGACTCGAAGAGAAGATGCGAAGCGCAGCGCGGAACGTGCAGAGTCGAGCAGCTATGCTTGATGAGCACATGGGCGTTGCAGCCATGGCCATCGCTGTCGAGCGCGTCGCAGAGGCCGCCTCTTTCCGGAAAAACTTTAAACCATGAGTTTCTATTGTCATTGATGTCGTATCATTACCTGGGCCATACTTCTGAGGCAAAATTCCAAGCGCATGGGCAGACGCTCGAAGACGTCTTTGCAAACGCAGGGCTCGCGTTGACGAACCTGATGGTGGAGAACCCCGTTCCTATCGAGAAGAAAGAGATACAGGTGGAGGGTAAGTTTCTCGATTCCCTGCTCTACGATTTCCTCAACGAGTTGCTGTACTTGAAAGATATGGGTTTCGTCGCCGGTGATTTCCGTAATCTCGAGATCACCAAGCAGAAGGGGAAGTACCGCTTGACGGCTGAAGCGTGGGTCGATGATATCGACGGGTACGAGACGAAGTCAGACGTGAAAGCCCCGACGTATCACGATATGATCGTGGAGAAGGAAGAGAACGACTGGGTGATCCAGGTCGTCGTGGACGTTTGAAAGTTTTCACTGTTTTCCTACTGGGCCCGACCGGAGTCGAACCGGCGACCTCTGCCATGTGAAGGCAGCGTCATAGCCACTAGACCACGGGCCCGTGTACTGGCGTGGAATACCACGTGGTTAAAAAACGTTTCCTCACCGGTCGAAGAGCGAATGATAGTTTTCGTGTATCTGATCCGCGATAGACTCGCTTGTTTCCTCTCTGACCGCTGCGATCGCTTCGATGCCTTCTCGTACGGTCTTGGGCTCGTTCTCCTCACCGCGGTCCGGGCTCATGTATGGACTGTCGGTTTCAGTGAGTAACTGCTCCGCCGGGGCCATCTCCGCGAGCATCTGAAAGTGCTCGCTCCGTACCGCTAGGCTGGGTATGGAGAAGTGATGACCGGCGTCGATCGCTCGCCGTATCTGTGATTTGTTTCCCTGGAACGCGTGGAGCACCACCTTGTCGTTGCCCACTTCCTCAAGTAATTCCAGTACGTCTCCTTCGGCGCGGCGGCTGTGGATGATCACGGGTCGGTCGATGTCTTGGGCGAGTCGTAACTGTTCGCGGAACCATCGCCGCATGCGGTCCTGGTCCGCGTCGTATGTGTAATCCAACCCGCACTCTCCAACGGCTATCGGTCGGACCTGTTTGATACGGGAGAGTTCTTCCTCTATAATGTGGTCGTTGAGTTCTAGTGACTCGTTCGGGTAGAGACCCAGTGCGGCTTCGACGACGTCGTGTTGGTCCGCGAGTTCTTGGACGGTCCTGTTATTCTCGGGATTGAGACCGTTGGTGATGATATGCTGTACTCCGTCTTCTCGAGCTCGCTCCAACGCTCCCTGTTCGCACCTGTCGATGTGACAGTGCACGTCCACCAGTTCCATATGATCGTAGAAACAGTGTTGGATTTTTTAGTCTTCCTCTTGCATTGACTCGGGAAGATCGATCATGTACTTCCCGTCGTGCAAGCGGTAGACGAGCGGGCTCTCTTCCTGGAACAGGTTCACCAGGTCCAGTTGGTACTTTCCAGGCTGGTTGATATTGACGCTTTCGAAGTCGAGCACGACGGGTCTGTCCTGTTCCTCGTCACCGATGAGTTCCTTCGCGTCTTCCTCGATCTGTTCCTTCTCTTCGTCGGAGAGTTCTTCGACCTTCTCCTTCGCTTCTTCGACCTTCTCTTCCTGTACATAGAAGAAGGTTTCATGCCCGCATTCGGTACAGCCTGACAGTATTTCTTGCGCACCGTCGCCGTACATGGCGCTGCACTTGACGCATTGGTGTGGCATTACTCGGTGAACACCTGTATCTTCTCAGGGTCTTGTTTGATCTCCTTCACGACCTGTGCAGGGCCTATCACGGTGAGTCCTTGCCGGTCGCCCAGTAAGAAGTTGACCATGCGCTCCTTGAGCTGTTGGAACACGTCCGCACCTTCCTGGTTGGGATAGATGACGGCGATCTCGACTCCCTTAAACTTATCATCGATCGCTTCCATCGTACGCTGGATGAGCTCCGCTTCTTCATCGCTCTTGAGCTTGCCCTCCATCACCACGATCTTCTCATCTTTCACGATGTTCATCAGTTTCTCGATGCGCTCTTCCGATGCGAGTCCTTCGACGTCCGAGTACGGGACGAACTGTATGGTTAATTCCGTCATTGTGTGAGTTTGAACAGCATCTTGTAAAACTCGTCGATGTTGTCACCGTGCTTCGCGCTGATTCCGACGACTTCATACTGTGGGAACGCAGCTTTCACCTTTTTCACGTCGCTCCCTTCCAGGTCGGTCTTGTTCGCGAGGACGAGCACGGGTATCTCCCTGGCTTCCAGGTTGCCCATGATCGTGATGTTCACTTGCGAGTACGGGTCGATCGTGCTGTCAAGCACTACGACGACGATATCCATGTCCTCGAGCCAGTCGATGCTCTCGATGACGCCTTTCGTCGCTTCTTTGGCACGTTCTTTCGCTTCGTCCTCCTCCATGCCTTCTTCCATGAAGTCTTCGTAGTCGATCTTGGTCGCTATGCCCGGGGTGTCGACGAGGTTGAACGTGATCTCTTGCCCGTCGTCGTTCTCGATGGTGATTTCTTCCTTCATCTGGATCTCGCGGGTCTCGTGCGCGACATTGGAAACGCTTCCTACTTCTTCCCCGAGCCAGTCCTCGGCGATCGTGTTGGCGAGCGTCGTCTTCCCGCCGTTGGGCGGTCCGTAGAGGCCGAGTTGGACATCGCCTTGTTCTTCGAACAGGTTTGTTAAGAACTCTTTGAGGTAGTCTGTGAAAAACCCGAACATAATACTTCCCCGTGCTCGCACTGGTTTAAATACATTACGATTGCTCGCTGCGCGGAACCAGGTACCGTTTGGACCTTTCAAGAGGACCGATAATACTCTGCGGAACAGATACCGCAGCTTGTATAGCGATTATCTGTGGATGTGTCGCTGTGGACCCGCCTGGGTGAGGCGGAAGACCCGGTCGATACCTCCCGGGATCGCGAGCCTGATGCGGTCGCGGATGACCGTGAGAAAGTCTCGGCGTTTCCCGGACATGTACTCTCTTCGGTCTTTAATTGCGCTGGCCTGGTCGTTCTCGTGCACCGTCCAGAACTGTTTCGCGTACTGCAGTATGGCGGTCTCCAGTGTGATCCTGGGGTGACTCCAGTCCTGACCAAGAACAACGTCGGATTCACCGTACTTCGCGAACAGTTCGAAATTTGATTCGTCAACTTCCTTTACCCTGCTGGCTCGGAACGTGTACATGAACGGGTACACGTCTTTGTCAATGAGCTCGTCCAGGGATCTGGTGTCGTCCCGTTTTGAGGGGAATCTGTCCGACACGAGCCGTACCGTCGTGGCGAGGGTCGTGTCAGCCGTACTAAAGATATGAGCCTTCCAGTCAAGATGTTTCCAACCCTCCTCCAGTGCTTTGTACGGGTTACCTGATTTGGGTACCGTGTAGAGGGTCACGTCCGTTCCATAGCTGTCGATGGACGTCTTAGTCCGTGATCCATTCATACCCGTGCTCCTCGAGCTTCTGAGCGAGTGCAGCACCGCCGCTCTCCGCGACCCGGCCGTCGAGCAGCACGTGGACCCGATCGGGTTCGACATAGTCCAGGATGCGTTGATAGTGCGTGATGAGCAGGACGCCCGTGCCCTGTTCCACTTGTCTGTTGATACCGTCAGCGACGACCTGCAGCGCGTCGATGTCCAACCCGCTGTCCGTCTCGTCCAGTATCGAGAGTTCCGGCTCGAGCATCGCCATCTGCAGTATCTCAGCGCGCTTCTTCTCACCCCCGCTGAAGCCCTCGTTGAGGGAGCGCTGGGCGAACTCCGGGTCCATATCCAGGCGTTCCAGCTCGTCGTTCAACCGTTGCTGGAAGGCAGACGAGTCGATCGGATCGTCCTGTCGCGCGTTCAGTGCGGTGCGGAGGAAGTTGCTCATCGTCACACCGGGGACTTCGCTGGGGTACTGGAAACTCATAAAGAGTCCCAGATGGGCCCGCTCATCGGGTTCAAGTTCCAGGAGGTCTTCACCTTTGAACTCGATGGATCCGTCGTACACGTCGAACGCAGGATTGCCCATGATAACATGCGCCAGGGTGCTCTTCCCGCTCCCGTTCGGACCCATCAGCGCCGTGACCTCGTCGTCTTCGATCTCCAGATCGATACCGTTGAGTATCTCTTCGTCGTCGATACCAGCATGTAGGTTGTCAATCTTCATCCGTATCACCCGTGAGTGCCTTTTGCAGTGTTTTCAGACCGAGCAACGCACACTTCACCCGCAAGGGCGTGAGCTCCGTGTCGAGGATACCGAGCATGTCCTCGCGTCCCATCGCCAAAACTTCTTCCACCGTTTTGCCCTGTATGCGTTCTGAGAGCATGCTCGTCGCGGCCTGACTGATCGCGCAGCCGTCACCGTCGAAGACGGCTTGCTCTATCACGCCCTCTTGTGTCTTCACGTACCATGTGACGTGGTCGCCGCAGACTTCGTTCTCTCCGCTCGCTTGGTAGTCTGGACCGTCCAGCGACCCCGCATTCCGGGGGTTCTTGTAGTGGTCGAGGAGTACTTCCTTATACATCGAAGACCTCCTTACAGTCCCGGACCGCGGTGATGAGCGCGTCGACATTCTCTTCCTTGTTTTGAAGATAGAAGCTTGCTCTGCATGAGGCGTTGAGGCCGAGCTTGTCGTGGTACGGCATGACGCAGTGATGGCCGGTTCGGATGGCGATGTCGTGTTCTTCGCTGAGGTACGAGCCGACGTCATGCGGATGTACATTTTCCAGTGAGAAGGAGACGATGCCGATGTCGGGACGTCCGTAGAGTGTGACTCCCTCGATGCTTTGAAGCCCGTCTCGGACATTCCGTGCCAGTTTCCGCGTGTGTTCGTGTACGTTGTCCATGCCTTTCGTCTCGAGTTCCTCGACCGCGGCGCCGAGTCCGATAACCTGTGCGATCGGCGGGGTGCCGGCTTCGTATCGCAGGGGAGGGTCAGCGAAGGTGGAATCGTCAAGCGAGACATGCTGTATCATATCGCCGCCGTAGAGGAACGGAGGTAGTTGGTGGTCGGCGGAGGCGTACAGCACGCCGATACCGGTCGGGCCGAGCATCTTGTGCCCGCTGAACGCGAGGAAGTCCACCGCCAGTTCCTGTACATCGACCGGCATGTGCGGTACGGTCTGTGCGGCGTCCGCGACCATCGTTGCGTTGTGGCGGTGTGCGAGCCGTGTGAGTTCTTCCATAGGAGTGACGGTGCCGAGGAAGTTGCTCCCGTGGACGGCGCTGACGACGGCCGTGTCATCACCGATAATATCGCGAGCAGCGCCCATGTCGAGCTCCCCATCCTCCACAGGTATATATTTCAGTTCTATATCCCGTTCATGTGCGAGCTGTTGCCAGGGCACGAGGTTGCTGTGGTGCTCCATCTCCGTGAGCACTATCTCGCCCTGCATCTCTTTTGTAACTCCGTACGCGACGAGGTTGAGGCTTTCTGTCGTATTCTTCGTGAAGATAATCTCACCCGGGTCGGCGTTGATGAACTCTGCGATGCGTTCCCTCGCATAGTTATACTCCTGCGTAGCGCGCTCGCCCATGGAGTGGATGCTCCGGTGCACGTTGGCGTTGTAGTCGCGATGATATGCGTCCATCGCGTCCCTCACTGGCTCAGGAGTGGGACTTGTGGCCGCGTTGTCGAGGTAGATCATATCCGTTCCTCCACCTCGTCTTCGATAGCTGTGCGCAGTTCGTCGCTGTCCACATGAGCCGTCATGCTGTAGAGGAATCCCCTGATTATCGCACGCCGTGCTTGTCGCTCGGTCAGTCCGCGTGTCCGCATGTAGTAGAGCTGTTCTTCGTCGACGCGTCCCACCGTGGCGCCGTGGCTGCACTGAACCTCGTTATTACGTATCTCTAGGTTCGGAACGGCGTTGGCTTCTGCGGTGTCGCTCAGTATGAGTGCGTCTTCGGTCTGATAGCCCTGACTGTCGTGTGCGACTTCTCCGATATCCACGAGTCCGCGGTAGATGCCTTTGGCGTTGTCTGTGACGACGCCCTTGTTCTTCATATCTGATGTGGTATGGGGTGCTTCGTGGCTGCTCTGGTTGTAGATGTCGAACCGTTGCTCGTCTCGACCGTGGTAGATTCCATAATTCTGTACGGAGCTTCCTTCTCCACGGAGTTCAGTGCTCACCTCGGTCTTGTCAACGCCGTCGCCGAGGCTTGCTGTGAACCAGTTCAGGGTTGCGTCGCGTGCTATGCGGCCGCGTTTCACGGTGAACTGCCACGCGTTCACGTTGTGGAGTGATTCGTACGTGACCGTGGCGTTGGGACCGGTGAATATCTCGACGCCGAGACTCATGTAATCACCATGTCCACGTGTCGCTTCCTCTACGCGAAGATCGGCCCCGGATTCGGCGATGACGATGACGTGCGCGGAGCCGGCTCCGTTCTGGAGTGCGTGTTCCAGCCGTACCGTTCCATCGCCGTTGGCGTGCACGAGTATTCCATCGTCGAGCGTCGCGACGTGGTGTGATGTGAGTTTGTGCGTGGTCGCGTCGTAGAGTTCGAGGAAGTGACTGTTGAAACGTCGCGTCTCCTCTTCGGTCGCATCGGTGAGTCGCGTCGCCGTGACCGCTCCTGCTGTTTCGACCTTGGTCTGTAGTTCGTTGTTACGGGTGAGTTCGAGATCGTGGGTTGAGAGGCGTAGCGATAGTCCGTAGTTGAACGTCGGTGTTTCCAGTTCTTCTGCCCGTTCCGTGGCGCGGCGTTTCGCGTCCTGGAACGTCACCCGACGCTGCCCTCCATCTCCAGTTCGATGAGGCGGTTGAGCTCGACCGCATACTCCAGGGGGAGTTTCTTCGTGACGGGTTCGATGAAGCCGGAGACGATGAGCTTCATCGCTTCTTCCTCGTCCAGGCCACGGCTCATCAGGTAGAACAGTTGTTCTTCACTGATCTTCCCGACGGTCGCTTCGTGACCCACATCTACATTACTTTCATCGATCTCCACGTACGGCCACGTGTTCGTGCTGCTCTCTTCATCCATGAGTAAGGCGTCGCATTCGACGTTCGCTTTGGCGTGGTGGGCTCCGTCGACTATCTTGAGCAGGCCCCTATAGCTCGCGGTGCCGCCTTCCGCTCCGAGGCTCTTGCTCGTTACCGTTGATGTCGTGTGGGGTGCGAGGTGGTAGATCTTCGCTCCCGTATCTTGGTTCTGATCCTCCCCGCCGAACGCTATTGTTGTGTGGTCGGCGCTACTGTTCCGTCCGCGGAGCATGCTGCACGGATAGAGCATGGTGACGCCGCTGCCGAGGTTGCCGCTCACCCATTCGACCGTGCCGTTGTCGTCGACGAGCGCGCGTTTTGTATTAAGATTGTACGTATTGTGGCTCCAGTTCTCGACGCTGCTGTACCGCACCCAGGCGTTCTCGTTGACGAAGATCTCGACACAGCCCGCGTGGATGCTTGATTCGCTGTACTGCGGGGCGCTGCATCCTTCGATGTAATGCACTTCCGCTCCTTCGTCGGCGATGATGAGGGTGTGTTCGAACTGGCCCATCTTGCGACTGTTCATCCTGAAGTATGCCTGGAGCGGTATGTCCACGGAAACGTTGGGTGGTACGTAGATGAACGTGCCTCCGCTCCACACCGCGGCGTGGAGCATGATGAACTTGTGGTCGTTGATGGGGATGCACGAGGTCATGAAGTGCTTCCGGACCAGGTCGGGATACTGCTGTACGGCCTCGTCCATGTCGAGGAACACGACTCCTTTCTCTTCCCACTGTTCTTTCAAGTTGTGGTAGACCACTTCCGACTCGTACTGCGCTCCGACGCCGCCGAGAGCTTTCTGCTCCGCTTCAGGTATGCCGAGCTTGTCGAACGTGCCTTTGATATCGTCCGGTACGTCGTCCCATTCTCGTGCGTTCTTCTCGGCGTCCGGTCTTATGTAGTACGTAACGTCGTCGAGGTCGAGTCCGCTCAGGTCCGGCCCCCACTGCGGTATCGGTGTTTCCTTGTAGAGTTCGAGGCCGTCGAGGCGTTTCTGCAGCATCCACTCCGGTTCGTCCTTGTCCTCGCTGATCCGCCGGACCACTTCCTTGTTCAGACCTGGTGGTGCTTTGTAGCTGTGGGTCTCTTCGTTCTTGTGATCGAACCGGGCGCGGTTGTTGAACGTCATGGTTCCTCCATACACAGCGTGCAGTTCCTCGGTACGTCGTCGTTTCGCTTGTGCAGTTTGCACGTGAGTTCTTGCACGGGTGCTTGCTCCGTGAGTCGGTACAGCGCCTCTAATAGTGATGTATCTTTCTCTGTGACTTGTTGTACACTGCGTTGGACTTCCTGCTTGACGGTTTCGGGAAGTTCCACTGTGTCCGCCCTTTCTCCCGTGACGTACTGTGAGATAGCGGCTGGTGAGATGTCGAGTACGGACGCTGCCTGGCGTTGGCTGTACCCGTGGTTGTCGATGAGTTCGGTGGCGAACGCTTTGCGCAGAGCGGGGATGACGTAACGTACCTCTATCTCTTGGGGTAACTGCATGTTAACAGTGTTAACGGACGCGTTTATA
Organism: uncultured Methanosarcinales archaeon; assembly: GCA_964459935.1. Taxonomy (GTDB): domain Archaea; phylum Nanobdellota; class Nanobdellia; order Woesearchaeales; family CAYNLP01; genus CAYNLP01. The sequence goes on from CAYWOP010000009.1 coordinate 10,246, forward strand.
TATCTTATCCCGGGGTTATCGTCACGTTGCCATCGTCATACGTCACAACGTTGTCGCCCTTCACGAGCTTCCCGTTCACCGGTTCCGGAAAGAACTCGACGTGCCGACCTTGCTTGTAATCGATTACCAGGTCGAAATCATCTTTGACGGAAACGTTGTAGGGGTCACCGCCGAGGTAGAGCGGCATGCGGAACGTTCTATTGTATCCTTCGCCGACTTGGCGGGCGAGTTGCACCTCGTTCGCAACATACCCTGCTACTTGTTGCATCACTTCCTGCTGGTTCGCGCGCTCGATGTTCTGCATTGAGACCTGGAGTCCCACGAAGATGCCTGCGACCATGATCAGTACGAAGGCCACGAGCGTGGTAAACTCGATCGCTACCTGGCCTCTACCCAATGGTCTCTCGCACCTCCACCGTGGGACCGAGGGACCTGACCCGCAGCTCCGTATAGCCGGGTGTGAAGTCTTGTGACACGTTTCCGCCAGGGTATGTCGTGCTGAGGTTGACCCTGCTGAAGAAGACCGCTTGGCTCTCCCCGTTCTGTGTCTCGTACGTGATAGTGACCTCTTTGCCCTGTGCTTGAACGTTCTCCACGCTGTCCGGGAACTGGACACGTACCGTGGTCCAGCTCTCTGTCCCTACGGTGTACATGGATTCGGCTTCACTCACGATGAGCGAGCCGGCTTGGGTTATGCGTGCTGTATTCACGGTTTCCGCTTGTCCTTGGGTGTAGCTGTAGAACAGATAACCGGCGGGGAGCATGACCAGGAAGGCGATTCCAACCATGAAAAGGTACTCTGTGCTTATCTGTCCTCGCATACACCCTGCCTCCCACTGAGGATATTTAAACCTTTACAATCCTTCGTACCGCAATCTTTATTAAACCGATAGCGCTCCTCTGGGGCATGCCTAGTCGTAAAGAGCGGAAACGACGGCGCCGCAAGGGCGAGTCCGTCTCCGACGATTCTTCTCCCGACACGGAAGAGAGTGACTCATCCGAGAGTGACAAAGAACTGCCCGATGCTGTGGAGAAGTACCGCGATAACTACGTCTATCTCGTCGCCATTCCACTCCTCATCCTCTTCACCGCACTCGTTATCATCGGATACACTATCCAGACGACAGGGACGTTCGTGAGCCAGGACGTCTCACTCAAGGGCGGCTTGACGTTGACGTACCTCGCGAGAGACGCACCAGCAGCTGACGCGGTGGAAGCGACCCTCACGAACGATTTCCCGTCAGCCGACGTACGTGCCCGGAACATCGAGCAGTTCGGTGAACGTCGTGGTGTCACGATCGATGCTACGGATATCGAGCGCGATGCCATGGTGAACACTTTGCAAAATGAGTTCGGCGGGTTCCAGGACTACAGCGTCGAGCGCATCGGATCATCCCTGGGTCAGAGCTTCTTCCGCCAAACAATGCTCGCTCTCTTGGTCGCGTTCATCTTCATGTCACTCGTCGTTTTCTATTACTTCCGCACCTTCGTACCGAGCGCCGCGGTAATCCTCGCGGCGTTCAGCGACATCGTCGTGACGGTTGCGGTGATGAATGTCCTCGATATCCGCCTTTCCACCGCGGGTATCGCAGCGCTGCTCATGCTCATCGGCTACAGCGTGGATACGGATATCCTGCTCAGCACCCGAGTCCTGAAACGTCACGAAGGCACCGCCTTTGAGCGCATGTTCGGGGCGGTGAAGACCGGTCTCACGTTGAACATGACGACACTCATCGCTATCTCGATAGCACTCCTGGTATCGCAGTCCCAGACGATCTCGCAGATCATGACGATACTGCTCATCGGACTCCTCGTCGACGTCGTAAACACGTGGTTGCAGAACACCGGCATCCTGACCTGGTACGTCCAGCGGGAGGAACTGGTATGAGGGTGAAGGAGATATTCACGCACTGGCGCATCATCGTGCTCATCATCGCGCTTATACTTGCAGTTGTCGCGATCAATCCTGCGATCTTCGGTGCTGACGGGGTGGCTATCCGAAACGTGGAGCAGAACAGCTCGGCATACGAGGCCGGGATGCGCAGTCCGGAGCCAGGAACGGCTCCGAGGAGCCGAGAAGTGATAACGCAGATCAACAATGAAGCCGTGACGGGCGTCCAGGAGTACTATGACCTGGTGAGTAACCTGGACGAGAACCAAACGGTAAGCCTTCGGACGAACCAGGACACGTACCTCCTCGACGCTTCGGGGAACGGGACGCTCGGACTCACGGTGTATGACGCGCCGTGGACAAATATCCGGAAGGGTCTGGACCTCACCGGTGGTACGCGTGTCATCCTGGAACCCCAAGGAGAGGTATCCGAGGACGATATGCAACTGCTCATCGAGAACATCAAGGAGCGCTTGAACGTCTACGGATTGAGCGATGTCGTCGTGCGCCAATCGAGTGACCTGCAGGGGAATCAGTTCGTCATCGCGGAGATCGCCGGAGCTACGGAGGAAGAAGTGAGCGAGCTCATCGCCAGGCAGGGACGGTTCGAAGCGCGAATCGGAAACACCAGCGTATTCCAAGGGGGTGACGACGTCACGTATGTATGCAGAAGCGCGGATTGCTCCGGTATCGATCCGCAACGTGGCTGCTCGCAGCAGAACGGTATGTGGTCTTGCGGGTTCTACTTCCAGATCAATGTCGCGCCTGAAGCCGCTGAGCGCCAGGCGAAGGTGACGGAGAACCTGACCGTCGTGAACCGGCAAGGCGGGCAGTACTTGAGCAAACCGATCGATCTGTTCCTCGATGGAGAGCAAGTGGATAGCTTGCAGATTTCGGCTAGTTTGCAAGGACGTCCGGTGACCGAGATCAGCATCACCGGCGGAGGGAACGGGACGAGTCGTCAACGCGCAGTCGAGAACACGCTGGGCGAGATGGAGCAGCTTCAGACCGTTCTCATCACGGGTAGCCTTCCCGTGGACCTGGAGATAGCCCGTGTAGACACGATCAGTCCTGTGTTAGGTGAGGAGTTCACAAGCAATGCTTTACTCATCGGTGGACTAGCCATACTCGCAGTGGCACTCACGGTCCTGGTACGGTATCGCAGCTTTATCATCTCCATCCCAATGAGCCTTGCGATGCTCTCCGAAGCGGTACTCATCCTGGGGGTCGCCTCTCTGATCGGGTGGAACCTGGACCTCGCGGCGATCGCCGGTATCATAATCGCCATCGGCACGGGCGTGGACGATCAGATCATCATCGCAGACGAGACGCACGGCACAGGAGCAGGGAGCGGGGGTTGGGATGAACGGTTGAGCAACGCGTTCTTCATCATCTTCGCCGCCTACTTTACATTGGTCGTGGCGATGCTCCCGTTGATGTACGCCGGTGCAGGTCTCCTGCGTGGCTTCGCGATCACGACCATCCTCGGAGTGAGCGTCGGCGTCTTCATCACACGTCCTGCATACGCTGTCGTAGTGGAGAAGCTCTCCCGGGACTGAACCGTCACTCATACGCTTTTTTAGAAACCGAGTGGGCCCGACCGGAGTCGAACCGGTGACCTTCTCCTCGTCGGGGAGACGTCATAGCCACTAGACCACGGGCCCATCGGACGGGATGTAACCGCGACCGTCTTATAAAGGTTCTGGAGCGGGCCAGCTTTAAAAGACGCGGTTGTTTCGTTATAACCGTGAAACGCACGAAGATCGTCTGCACCCTCGGACCCGCCTGCAACGACGTCGCCGTGTTGAGCAAGATGATCCGGTCCGGCATGGACGTCGCGCGCATCAACCTCTCACACGGGAACTACGACCAGATAGCGAGCATCCTCGATGAGCTCCGTGACGCACGGGCGAAGACGGGCAAAGAAGTCCCCGTAATGTTCGACACGCAGGGCCCGGAGATCCGAACAGGGGAGGTTGACCAACCTCTCAGCCTGGAGGAAGGAGATAGCACAACGCTCGTCTGTGATTCTGAAAAGTTCAATACAAACAAGTGCACAGAGGATACGGTATACGTCTCGTACGAAGGACTCCCGTCCGACGTGTCCGTCGGGGAAGAGATAATTTTGGACGACGGCAAACTGCAACTCCGCATCACTGATGTCCAAGGAGACCGAGTCACGACACGGGTCACGACGGGCGGTACGCTGCGCTCGCGTCGCAGCGTAAACGTGCCGACAGCAGCTATCTCGCTACCGATACTCACGGACAAGGACAAGGAAGACGTCCGCTTCGCCGAGGAGCAAGACGCGGACTTCCTCGCACTGTCCTTCGTCCGCACCGCGGAGAACGTCCGAGACGCACGAGACTTCGTGGACCAAATTCCTTTGATAGCGAAGATAGAGGACAAGCAAGGTGTTGACAACGCGGAGGATATCATCAACACCGCGGACGGTATCATGGTCGCCCGTGGGGATCTCGGCGTTGAGATATCCGTGCAACGAGTCCCCGGCGTGCAGAAGCGCCTGGTACGCTCCGCTATCAAGAAACAGCGACCGGTCGTCACCGCGACGGAGATGCTTGATAGCATGCAGAACTCCCCGACCCCGACGAGGGCGGAGGTGACCGACGTGTACCGCGCTGTCGAGGAAGGAAGCGGCGCGGTGATGCTCTCAGCAGAGACGGCCGTAGGTGACCACCCTGTGGCGTCGGTAGAGTCGATGCGGGATATCATCACGACCGCAGAGGAGGAATGTGATTTCTCCTGGGTACGCGACGCGGTCCGGGTTCGCAACAGCGTCACAACGTCGATCTGCGAGGGCGCGGTCACGGCGAGCGAACGCGTAAATGCGGCAGCGATGGTCGCGTTCACCGAGTCCGGACACACGGCTCGGAGCGTCAGTGCGTTCCGCCCCCC
>CAYWOP010000010.1:0-14389 GCA_964459935.1 uncultured Methanosarcinales archaeon
AAGATAGAGGAGAAGAACGAAGGTGGCGAGACGTACTGGCTCCTCGACGGCCCGCCGTACGCGAACAACGTGCCGCACAGCGGGCACATGAAGACCACGGCTATCAAAGACCTGTATATCAGACTCGCCATGCAGGAGGGCAAGGATGTCTGGTTCAAACCGGGCTTCGACACGCACGGCCTGCCCATCGAGAACATGGTGGAGAAAGAACTCGATCTCGACTCGGTACAAGAGATCGAGGAGCTTGGCGTGCAGAACTTCGTAGAAAAATGCAGAGAATCCGCTACGAAGAACAAGGACGAATGGCTAGAGTATTATGACAAGCTCGGCTCGCTCTACGCAGAGCGCGACCCGTACCTCACATACGATAACAGCTACCTGGAGAGCGCGTGGTGGGCGTTCAAGCAGCAATGGGAAGACGGCATGGTGTATGAAGGCAAACGTCCCGTGCATTGGTGCCCGCACTGCCAGACCGCCCTCGCCGGGTACGAGGTCACCGATAGTTACAAGCAAGTTCAGGACCCGGGCGTGTTCATAAAGTTCAAACTCGAGGACGAGGACAAGCACCTCCTTGCGTTCACAACGACACCATGGACCCTCCCGAGCAACACCGCGATCTTCGTCCAACCAGACGCGACGTATGTGGAAGCGGACACGGTCAAGGGAACGCTGATACTCGCGAAGGAACGTTTGGAACTCCTGGACGACTTCGGACTGGACTACAACGTCCTTCGGGAGTTCAGCGGTGAAGAACTCGTGGGCAAACACTACGAACCCCTTATAGATGTTCCGGTGCAGGAAGAACTGCAGAAGAACCCGAACGCGTTGCAGGTCTACCCGAGCATACCCATCCTGCAGGAACGCGTCGCGTCAAAGGTGAGCGAGAAGAAAGGCGTGGAGCAGGAAGATACACATCAGGAGTTCGTCACCGTCGAGGAAGGCACGGGACTCGTGCACACAGCGCCTGGCCACGGCAAGACGGATAACCACGTGGGGAACGAGTTCGACCTCCCCGAGGTCAGTCCATTGAACGATAAATGCGAGTTCACGTCAGATGTGGGGATGTGGCAAGGCGAGTTCGTCAAAGACGCGGACCCCAGCATTGTGGAACACCTGGACCGTACCGGAAAACTGGTGCATCACGAGACGATACAGCACAAATACCCATTATGCTGGCGGTGCAAGAACCCACTGATATTCCGTATGAGCAACCAGTGGTTCCTGAAAGTTGACCACGTGAAAGAACAGATGCTCCAGGAGAACGAAGATGTGGACTGGCAACCCGAGTTCGCACGGAAACGGTTCAGGAACTGGGTCGCCGACGCGGAGGACTGGAACATCAGCAGGCAACGCTACTGGGGCATCCCCATGCCCGTGTGGAAGAACGACCACGGTGAGATCAAAGTGATCAGCTCACTCGAAGAACTACGGGAAGAAGCTATCGATACGGTGCCTGAAGACTTTGATTTACACGCAGCGGACGAGATTAGACTCGAAGGAGACGAGGCGCCGCTCGAACGTGTCCAGCATATCTTCGACGTCTGGTACGACAGCGGGTGCGCGTCGTTCGCCAGCCTCGGCTATCCATACGACAATGAGGAACTATTTGAAAAGTACTATCCGGTCGACCGTATCAGCGAGTCACAGGACCAGATCAGAGGCTGGTTCTACCACCTCATGTTCAACAACGTCTCCCTCTTTGATGAAAAACCGTTCAAGACCGTCTCAATGCCCGGCTGGGTCCTCGACGAACAAGGGGATAAGATGAGCAAGTCTATCGGGAACGTGGTCTGGGCGGACGATGCACTTGGTGAAGTGGGCGCGGACGCCGTGCGGTTCTACTTCTGCTGGGACAAAGCCCCGTACAACACGACGAAGTTCAGCCTCCAAACCATCAAGGACGAAGTGCATAAATTCCTCAGCATCTACTGGAACCTCCATGAATATGTGGATGGCTTTGCAGTAGAACCGGAAGAGCCCGAGTACTCCAAGGTGGAGGACGAATGGATCCGGAGCCGGTGTTACACGATGCTCCGCGACGCCGTCAACACGCTCAAGGAGTTCGAGCTACACGACGCCGGTGAGATGATATATGACTTCATCGTCGAAGACCTGAGCAGGACCTACGTGCACATCGTACGCGACAGGGTTGAAGAAGATACGGAACCCGTGCACGTGGTACGGGACTGCCTGCTCAAAGCATCGTCCCTCCTCGCAGCGATAACACCGCACGTGACAGAACGAGTGTATCAAGATCTCAGGACCGAAGAGATGCCCGAATCCGTCCATCTCACGGAGATCGAACACGGCGAGTCCGATCCGGAACTCGAAGGCCACATGGAGATAGCGCAGGACATCGTCCAAGCGGTCCTCAGCGCACGAGACAGGACCGGACTTGGCGTACGGTGGCCAGCGCAGCGCATAATTGTAGAGACGGAGGAACAAGCGGTCGAAGCAGCACTGCGTGAATGCGCTTCCGTGGTCGAGGACCAGGCGAACGTTCGCGATATCACCGTAGGGGCCGCGGAGAAGGAAACCAATATCAGTCCGGACTACAGCACCATCGGTCCGGAGTTCCAAAGCGACGCCGATGCCGTAGCGGAGGCGATCGAAGCACAGGCCAGCACCATCGCAGCAGCGGTCGAAGACGGAGCGGAGCAGTTTACAGTGCAAGGATACGAACTCACGAGAGACCATCTCAACGTGGAGGAAGAAACACCAGAGCGGTATGAAGCCGCGGAGTTCGACGACGGAACAGTTTACCTGGACACACAGCTATCCGACGAACTCGAACGAGAAGGCTACGCGAACGAGATAAAGCGACGTGTACAACAGTTGCGCAAGGATGCTGGGTTAGAGAAGGATGAAGAGATACACCTGTACATTGCGATGGATGGTCTGGATGATGTGCTCTCACGACATGGGGACGAGATCCGGGAACACGTGGGAGCGGTACGACTATCACAAGGTACAAGTGGGGAACACTCGAGTACGGATACTATACGAGACACAGAGGTGGCAGTGGCATTCGACGTGATTTCCTAACACGGGCCGTGAATGACATCGTCGCATACGTTACTGGTACCGATTATCTTGAGCAGATCGATCAGCATCGACGTAAGATAGACCGGTTAGAGTCCGAACGCGGTACAACTGCTCAGGTACAGAAGGCCTTGGAGCGTGATATAGAAAAGCTGGATAGGCTTCTTGAGGAAACAGACCAAGAGATCGGAGATCTGGAATCGAGCTTTTCCAGTGCGGAGCAGTCTCAGAACGACCTGCGAGCATACAAAACACCTGGATCTGACCAATACGGACGTAAGAACTAACGGAGCGTCGCGGGAGCCTCCTTTGCATTATAGCTAGATATAATCTCGACGTTCATAGACAAAACGCGTTTGGGATAGTGTAGATAGTACGAACGCTACATCAACCGAGCCGTGACGTATATAGTCCCTTGGGCACTTGATCGCTCAGACAACGCAGGTTCTTACAGACACCGTAGATATAATTATTCCTCCACGACCTCGCTCCGCGGCGCCGCCGTGATCATGTAGTATAGGAAGTATAAGAACGGGACGAGGAACACACCCCACCCGATGCCGATCGCCCAGAGCGGGTATCCACCGTAGACACCCACGTTCTCCGTGAGCAACGCCGTGGTCCACGGCATCGCATCGATGAACCATTGGTGCAACACAGGTATCTCCTTGATGAAGCTGATGACCAGAAGGAACGTCAACGCCACAGGAACTACGAACTTGATACTGTACGTCCACCACGTCCCGACGTGCATATCACTGACGTCGTTGATCCACTCGCGCATCTCCTCCGCGCCGTAGACCCAGCCGATGAGGACGGCCTCGACCAGGCCGATGATCACCAGGTTGTACGTGGTGATGAAGTGGTCCACAACGTCGAGTAGGTACAGGCCTGCGCCCGTGGTGAATATAATGCCCAGGAGGAACGCGACAGAGGCGACAATAAACGCCACCTGCGACACGTGCCAACGATCGGTCTTGTCCTGCACACCGGCGTTCACCGCTTCCACGAGTGAGAACGCGCTGTCGATGCCCAGTGTGAGTAGTATGAGGAAGAAGAACAGGCCGAACACGCCCGCGAGGGGCATGAGCTCGATCGCCTTGGGGAACGCCACGAACGCGAGTCCCACGCTTTTCTGCGACGCGAGTTCGGTCAGGGACTCGCCCGTCTGCTGTGCCATGTAACCGAGCACGCCGAAGACGACGAAGCCGCTGAGCAGGCTGATAGCGCTGTTCGCCAACGCGGTGATCCACGTATCCCTGGCAACATCTTCTTGCTCGTCACGGTAACTGGAGTATGCGATCATCACGCCGAAGGCGAGGCTGAGCGTGAAGAACACCTGCGCGATTGCCTGTAACCATACCTCAGGATCGAGGAGTGCACTCCACACCGGTGTAAGGTATAATGCCCAACCCTCGAGGAAACCGGGCAAGGTGAGTGTGCGGATGAGGAAGACTACGAGGAGTAATACCGGAAGCGGGACGGTCCACTTCACCACTTTCCCAACGCTCTTGGGACCCCTCCAGATGCAGAAGTACACGAGTATCCACACTGCGATGAGCGCCGCGAATATCGGCCAGTTAATCCCGCCGAGCACGTTGATGCTGTCCGTCAGTCCGAGGATATTATTATAGAAGTACCCTTGAGCGTCGCCGCTCCACGGCACGGTCGGCGAGAATAGTGTATATAGTAAGGACCAGCCGATGACCACCGCGTAGTACGCGACCAGTACGAGGCTGGAGAGCAGTGCGAAGATACCCAGGCCGCCGAACTTGCTGTGAAGGTTTTCGAACGAGCCGATAGCCCCTTTCTGCATGCGTTGGCCGATGGTGAACTCGAGCATCAATAGGGGTATGCCGATGATAAACAGGGCGATGAGATATGGGAAGAGGAACGCACCCCCGCCGTACTTCCCGGCGAGGTATGGAAAGCGCCAGATATTGCCGAGGCCGGCCGCGCTGCCAACGGCTGCGAGTATGAACGCGAGCGTCGAATCCCAGCGAAGCCTCCCCATGCTACCCCTTGACTGCTACACGGAGATTGGTTCTTTTTAAGTTTTGCTATTCGTCCGCGTCTTCCACTTTGGGAAGCGGGATCGGACTCGGTATATTCAGGTCGCGGCTGAGCAGGATCGCTTCGACGTTGCACTTGCTCAGTACGTTGTTGATAACATCACGCATCGCGTCCTCTGGTAAGGATTCAGAATCGCCCCACTCGTCCACGAGTTCGTCTGTGGAGTACTGTTCGCTCACGTAGATGATGTTCCCTTCGATCGTGATATTCGCCACTTCCGGCTCGTACTCGCTCTGATACCGGAATTCGATGCGGACCGCTTCCTGATCATCGAAGCTAATCTCCTGCTCATCGACTGACGTGACGGATACATTGTTATTGATACTGACCTTGCCCTGGACGGGCGCCATCTTCTCCGCTGACAACTCCGTATAGTTAAATCCTAACACTGGCATAGCTATCCCTCCTACAGGGTGGAAACGCGCAACTGTTTATAAAACACACGGTTCTCAGGCCCAGAGCAATTTATAAACCAGAAGCACGTTATTAGCGATATGTTGGAGCTCGATGGGTCACGTGGAGAAGGAGGTGGGAGCGTCCTCAGGTACGCGCTCGCCCTGAGCCTCTACACCGGGAAACCGTTCCGCATCACCAACATCCGTGCTGACCGGCCGGAGCCCGGGATGAAGATGCAACATCTCAAAGCGCTCAACGCAGCTCAACGCCTGTCCAATGCCAAGGTCGAGGGGAACGTCACCGGCAGTGAGGAAGTATCGTTCCATCCGGAGGGCTTCGATGGCGGGAGCTTGGAGATCGATATCGAAACGGCTGGGAGCGTCACACTCCTCCTCCAGACACTCATGCTCCCCTGCTGCTTCACCCTCACCAGGCATAAGATTACCGTGAACGGCGGTACCGATGTGAAGTGGTCACCACCGTGGGACTACTTCCAGAACGTCTTCATACCGCACCTTAGAAAGTTCGCGGACATCGAGACGAGTCTCGAACGACGCGGGTACTACCCCGCAGGCGGGGGTAGGGTACAAGTAGCGGTAGAAGGAAATGGCGAACCCGACTCCTCCATCGATCTCCGGGAGAAGGGCGAACTCTTCCAGGTCAAGGGCGTCAGCCACGCAAGTAATGATCTACAAGACCGGGACGTGGCCGAACGACAAGCGCGCAACGCAGAGGTCACGCTCTCCGGACTGGACTGCCCCGTCTCACTCCGACGAGAATACGCGAGTACCGAGAGCACCGGATCCGGCGTGTCCCTCCGCGCCATCCACGGCGGTCCGGATGGTGTCGATATGGACAACCCCGTCATCCTCGGAGCGAATACACTCGGTGAGCCCTCCACGTCAGCCGAGACGGTCGGTGAGGACGCAGCGAACAAACTACAACGCGAACTCGACACCGGCGCTCCCGTAGACAAACATCTCGCCGATCAGCTCATACCATACATCGCCGTAGCGGGCGGGTCGATACGAGTGACAGAAGTGACCAAGCATACGCTCTCCCATATCTACGTGTCAGAGGAGTTCCTACCGGTTACGTTCACGATTGAGGGCAATCAGATATCATGCCATGAATGACCATCGGGGAGGAACGCCCGCGCGTCCTCCGGCACTGCACCACGCTCGTACGTGAACGGCTCCGGACGGTCATACTCATCGACGATACGCCACGCCTCCTCGATCTCATCATACCGAACGAACGAACGCTGATCACCACGCAGTAACTCCCGGAACACATTCTCGTACGCATCCGTCCGCTCCTCCTCCTTGTACTCAAGCGCTGACGTTTCCACACGGCCGTCGTCGCTCTTCGTGTTCATCCGCAACGTGATTGCATTTCCGGGTTGGATATCTACGACCAACCCGTTGGGATAGAGCGGGCAAACGCCCTCGAAGAGCTTGCACGGGAGGTTCTTGAACTCCACATAGATATGTGTCTGCTTCTTCTCCAACTCCTTCCCCGCTAACAGATAGATGGGAACGTCCTGCCAGCGCTCGTTGTCCACGTCCACCTCCAGTGCTGCGAATGTTTCGGTATCGCTGTCCTCTGGATAGCCTTCGTACTGTCCCAGGACGCCATCGGCTATTTCCGCGTTTGCAAGCACCGCGTGCTTTTCATCGCGTATGTCATCCGCGGAGAGACTGTCCGGTTCCTCCATCGCCGTGAGCGCCAAGAGTTGTATCAGATGACTCTGTACCACGTCACGGATCGCTCCGTACTTGTCGTAGTACTCGACACGGTCATCGACCCCAAAGTCTTCACTTGCAACGATCTGCACGTGATCGATGTAGAGGGAGTTCCAGATCGGTTCCAAGAACACGTTCGCGAAGCGGAACACACTCATGTTCTCAACGAGGTCCTTGCTCAGGTAGTGATCCACGCGGAACACCTGCTCCTCCGGGACGAGGTCCTGAAGTAACGAGTTCAACCGCTGCGCATGCTCAAGATCGTCACCGAACGGCTTCTCGTACGCGATGATGCGATTCCCGAGGAGGTCGTGCTCGACCAAGCCCTCCGTTACCGTATCGTAATGCGTAGGTAACGTTGCGAGGTAGAAGATCACGTTTTCCGTATCGCCGAGTTGCTCATCCAAGCGTCTGTATCCGGCATCGTCGTAGAAGTCCAGTTGGCAGAACCCGATGTGGTCGCGAAGCGCTGACCAGTCCCCTTCGATCTTGTCATCGAGCAGGTCGAGATACCCGTCCAGCCCGTAGGCATGCCTCGAGGTACCGATGACCTCGATCTCGTGTCCCTCAGTACGCAGGGTGTGCAGTGCTGGTATGAGTTTCTCTACCGCGAGGTCACCGGTGCCACCCATCAGCACTATCGTACCGTTCACAGGAGGAAAACCGTGCTATGACAGCATCGCCAGGTTGATATCGTTGTAGAGTTCGCGGATAGCGTAGTAAACGCTGTTCTTCTCGTCACCGTCGAGATCTGAGTTATCGTAGGCTTCCTTCAACTCATAGTACTTCTCCTTCGCCTGGTCGAGGCGTCCCTTCTCTATCAACATGCTGCACTCCTTCATCAACTTGTAGATATGTTGGTTGCTCCGCTTTTCCGGGGGAGGGAGCTGGTCCTGGATGTCCTCGTCGTGATCGAAGCTTACCTGCATAGAGGCGTGCAGCTCCTCGGACGTTTCCGTGCTCGCTTCCCCCGTGTCGCTCGAATCCGAAAGCACGGCTGCTGCGGGGTCCTCAGCGGTCTGGGACGCTTCGTGTGCCTCCTTTTCTTTTTCGCCCCCTGTCAGTACCGCCTTGGCAGGATCCTCGTCTGATTCTGTTTCCGGCGCTTCGTCATCTTCGTCTCCTCCGGTGAGCACCGCCGCGGCCGGGTCTGCATCAGGGTCTGTTTCCGGCGTATCGTCATCTTCCTCTCTTGTGAGCACGGCTGCTGCGGGATCGTCCGCCTCTTCTGTATCCTCCGATGTCTCTTCAGCCCCTCTCAGCACCTCTTCAACGGGATCATCGGCCTCTTCTGCTTGGGTGTCTTCATCGGACGTTTCCTCTGTTCCTGCCAGTACCGCTGCGGCCGGGTCGTCCTGCGTATCCTCTGTATCCGTGTCATTCCTGTGGTCGCTATCACTAAAGCTCTCGGAGCTGTCATCAATTGCTATCTCGGTATCTACGTCGATTTCAGGCTCTGTGTCCCAGTCATCATCCGTATCACTGAACGGATCGTCGTCCTCGGTCTCGATGGGTTCATCGATGTCGACCGACGTGTCATCTTTCAACGCGTCCGTCGCCGCTCGGAGCTCAGCGAGGGTATCCTCCTCTTCACGCACTTCTGATTTCAGTCGATCGAGCTTCTCCTCCATCTCCGTGATGCGTTCGTCCATGTTCTCTTCTCTCCGTTTCAGCACGTCCTCGCGTTTGTCGATGCGCTTGTCCCGTTCCGCGAGGTTCCGGCGTATCTTCTGTATCTTCTCGTGCTCGTTCTCGAGCTCCTCCTCGCGGTCATCGAGCTCGTCTCCTCGAGCGTCAAGGTTGCGCTCGCGGTTGTTCAGTTTCTTCGCCTTCTCATCTAGACGGTCTTCCCGCTTGTCCAGTTTGGAGCGGCGCTCCTGTAACCGTTCTTTCTGTTCCTCCAGCTGCTGCTTCTTCTTCGATACGCGATCTTCGAACTCTTTCCGCTCTTGATCGAATTCCTCGCGTTTCTCTTGCAGTTCCTGTTCGACCTTTTCACGTTTCTCTTGGAGTTCGTCTCCGACGTCTTCACGCCACTCGTCCAGTTCTTCCTTGACATGGTCACGACGTCGTTCGAGTTCCTTCTCGACCTCTTCTCTACGATTCTCTAGTTCATCCTCGACTTCTTCACGTCGTTCTGCGAGCTCGTCCTCAAGCGTTTCCCGTTCTTCTTCCTTTTCGCGTTCCCACGCTTCGCGTTTCTCGCGGAGCTCGTCCTCCACTTGTTCCCGTTGTTCTTCGAGCTCCCGTTCCACTTCTTTGCGCCGTTCCTCGAGTTGTTCTTCGAACTCATCACGGCGTTCACGGAGTTCATCCTCCACGTTTGCCCGTTCTTGGTCGAGTTCTTGCTGGAACGCCTCACGTTCCTCTTCCAGTTCTTCCTCGAACTCGGCTCTACGCTCGTCGAGTTCTTCTTCGACTTCCTCTCGTTTCTCCTCCAACTCGTTCTGCAGTGCTTCCCGGCGACGTTCGGCTTCTTCTTCCCATTCCTCTCGTTTTTCCTGTATCTTGTCCTCCACTTCAGATAGATGTTGATCTACTTCCTCTCGTGCTTCAGCAAGGCGCATGTTGGCGTGTTCGAGCTTATCCTCAGCCTTTTTCTCAAGACGCTCGGCCTTCCTGTGCTTTTCGTCGATCTCCCGTCGTTTCTCCTGTAGGTGTTGCTCCCGTTCGTCGAGTTTGTCCTCCCATTCCTGGAGGTGTTTCTCCTTCGCGTTCAACTCGCCGTGCTTGCTCTTCAGGCCTTTCTCCGCTTGGCCTGCTTCATCGAGCCGCGCTTCATGGGACTCCAATACTTGAATCATCCGCTCTTTCGAGTGTGCTTGGCGTAGATCGTCAGCGACGCGTTTCTGCCGCAGGACGTGTTCGACCCAGTCGGCGAAGTCGTTCCGGTCGTCAGTTACGTGATGTCCGAAGGTTTCGGCATCCATATCTTCCAACGCGTGCAACAAGTCACGCAGTGACTTGAGCTGTTTACCCGAGGAGAGTTCGAATGACTGACCGTTCTTCGTCTTGTGGTCGAAGGCGTGCTGGTCCTCCTTGGGTTTTGTAGGTGCATCCATACTGGACATTCCGCCGGGCTGTGGTGGTCGTGATGTGTCATCGCTTTCCTTCGCTGGTGTTTGCAGCGCTGCTGCGTCATTACCGGTCGGGAGCAGGTCCTCATCTTCAGAAGAAGACTCTGACGTTCCCGGTAGGTCGGGATCGATTGATGTGTCGATATCTGAGAGCAAGTCATTCGAGTCCTCGTCAGCCGAGGATTCTGAGCTTGAACGCTGTTCATCGAACTTATCACTCTGTCGAGCGTCTTCGTCGGTCGAATGCGTCTCTACCGTGTCAGGAGCGTTCTCGCTTGAAGTGTTCTCCGTGAACGATGTATCGATGTCGGAGAACTCGTCCTTACCAGTGTTTATCTCTGTACTGGTGTCCGATACGGTGTCCTGGTCGGACTGTGATCCACCTTGGTCTTCCTCGATGGTGTCGTCCATACTTCCGGGCGTTGCGGGAGGCTGGCCAGTTTTTTGTTCTCTGGACTGTTCTCCAGACGCTGCTGTGTCGTCCGTCGGTGTAGCTTGCAGGTCTCCGGGTTCTGGTGTCGATGGTGGTTCCGATGATGGCTCTGTGCTCGTGGCGTCTTCTGCATTGTTCTCTTCTTCGAGAAGCTGCGCGTCCAACGTATCCTCGGGAGTCGGGGGGTTCTCGAGCGGTTCGCTCCCGTCGTCCATCGACGGAGGCGCCTGTACATCGTTCTCAGGACGATCAGGAGGGGTGATATCGTTCTCCTTCTCCTCACTATCGAAAACGTTGAACAACCCACCTTTCTTTTGTGCGAATAACCAAAATCTCATACAAACACCCCCAATACCGATATTGGGCGAGCCCATCATATAAATATCTTTTCCCACTGTACCTGTATATGGCTGATATACAGGAGTATCTGCTGCGCATCGCGAAGCGCATCGCAGAACTCGAGGTGCGCGCTGGACAGCTTAACACGAGCATCGACGGCACCAACGATGCGATCGGTGATGGACGGCATGAGTTCCGCGACCGTCTGGATGCACTCCATGAAGAGGTCGATACGGTCCGCTCCGAACTGGACGAGCTGGAGGAGACGATCGAAGTCCTCATCAACAGGTTCAAGCGCACAGCGCGTGCAGACCAGCTCAATCGGTTGGACGATAAACTGGACGAGTGGAGTCCGGAAGACCTGGTCACGTATGAACAGGTGCGAGAGAGGTTACAACGTGAACACGATACATGAGGAACGGTTGGAGAAATATCTAGAAATAACAGAGCGAGCTATTGACGATGCTGATGTGCATGAGGGCGAGGGTGGTGACGAAGCGCTCGACACTGCACGGCGGTATCTCAGCGACGCGAAACACTTCCGCGACGAAGGACACCTCGTGACCGCGTTCGCAGCCGTGAATTATGCGCATGGATGGCTGGACTGCGCGGCGCGTCTCGGCATGCTCGATGTCGACGAAGAGGAACTATTCGCCGTCGATGTCTGATGGTCGCATGAAAACTTGCTTCGGCGTGACCGCCACGCCCGAGTCGTGCTCGACCATCTCTTCCGAGGACAGCTGCGCCTCCCCTGTCTCGACAAGCTCCCCCTTCAGCGTTTTGACCGCGACCAGCGTGCCCTCCTGTATGGATTCGGACAGCGTGCTGATACCGGGTACTTTCAGGCTCGCTCCGTGGACGAGTGTCTTCACCGCGGAGTCCAGCACGTGGACCGATTCTAGATGTGACACTCCTTCTTCCACGGGGAGTAACAGATCGCGAAGCGGCTCCTCGTCGCCGCGCTCGTTCCAAAGATGGAGGGCTTCCTGGAGGTCCTGCAACCGCGTTGTAGTATCTTCAGTGAACGGGCCGACAGCGGTGCGTCGCAATTCCCGCATGTGTCCGCCGACTTTAAGATCTTCACCGATGTCGTGGCAGAGCTTCCTGATATACGTACCGGCTTCGCACCGAACACGGAACAACACACGACGATCGTCTCGTTCAAGTAGTTCGAATTCATAGATCGTGCGCTCCCGCTCTTCCCGCTTCACCGCGCTGCGCACTGGAGGTACTTGGGAGATATCACCCTTGTATTCTGAGACGACCTTCTTCAGGTCCGCGTCGCTCGTCTCACCGTGGAGCTCCAGCTCGCCCACGTAGGTCTTCGGAGCGGAGAGCAGACCGTGGGTGATACGGGTAGCCCTGCCCAGCGCCACCGGGAGCACGCCGGTCACGTTCGGGTCGAGCGTGCCCGCATGGCCTGCCTTGTCGATACCGAGCATCTTCTTCACCCACGCGCTGACCTGGTGACTGCTCGGACCCGCGGGCTTGTCCACGTTGAGCATCCCGTACTCGATCACGTCCTCTACAGGGCGGTCCTCCGGTGCCTGTCCGAGCGTGCCAGTCGCTTCGCGTCGTGTGAGCATACCACGAGGAGCTACCGAAGGTTTATATATCATATTACTTCCTCGTACTAGCTACGATGCGTCGGATACAGCGATACCTCCTGGCACTGGTCCTCTCTATAAGTATGGCAACCGCTATTACCGTGACGATAACTACGCAGGGAACACAACCATATAACTCCTCCACGTTCGACGCAACGGTCAACGCTTCAGGACCTGCCAATATCACATTATCTTTTAACGGGACCGAAATGAGCGAGTCGGAGACCTCCAACCATGACTTCACCGGCATCGCACTCCCCGGGAACTATGAAGGTACACAGGAGATAACGGTGACCGCTGTCAACGCAAGTAATGCTTCGGACAACACTTCGAAGAGTGAAAACGTCGAGGTCGATACGTCGCCGCCGAATGTTACCTTGATCACCGCGCCAGACAATGTTACCGGTAACGGAACGTTCAGTGTTTCAGCTAGCGTTACAGAAGAAAATCTCGCCCAGGTTTGGCTGGGAAACAACGCCTCGTTCTCCAAGAACTTAAAGATGGGTAACTCAACCCCATCTCGCACAACCAATCGCTCTGAATTCGGCTGCAGTCTCAACACCAACTGCACATTACGCGTCCAGGCAGAGGATTCCGTTGGTCAGGAAGGATTGGAAACTACCGTCGTGTATTTTGCTGAGAACACGACGGACGCGGAGAACACTTCAGCGAACCAGAGCGCGAACAGTTCCAACGTAACACCGGTAGAGATTGATTTCCCGGAGAACCAGACCACGCTTGATAATAATCCTGTGCGTTACCGTATAGCTGTTGATACTTCAGGCTTTGCATTGGATGAGTGCAGAGTTGAATTACGTCATACGCAGGATCAACTCTTCTACGACGCGGCAGGTCCGGGGGTCGTGGAGCATGAGAGCGACGACTTCACCGGAGAAACGATCAAAATCGTTGAAGGGAGCTTTCGAGAGGTCAAGTATGGCTCTCCTCAAGACTATCCGCTGAAGCTACGGGTAACATGCTGGAGTGCAAGCGAGGAACATCAAGTGGTGCACGATTTTGCACTCGAGGATCTCATAGGGCCTCGGGTCAAAGATACCAGTGTTTTGAACATTTCAGACTCCACTGCTACCATCGCTGTAAACTTCTCCGAACCGACGCTCATCGACGTGCAGTACCGAGACGAATCCACGCCGAAGAACGAATCCATCGAACCAGCAACCTCATCAAATTACAGACTACGCCATGAATACCAGCTCGCTGGTCTACAAGCAGACACGACGTACCTGGTACGCATAAACGGGACTGATCGCGCGGGAAATATCTTCAATCAAAATCGCTCCAATGATGATGGCTCTCCACGAGTCCAGGGACTCCCATACGCGGACCTTTCCTTCACTACCACTGGCGACCGAAACCCGGTGAACCAGACCTCCTTGGAACAGCAACTCATGAGTCAAAACGCTTCCAATACAACCGATAACGGCCCGGAACCGTTCACAGGCGAGAACTTCAGCTACGGTATCGACTGGCTGGAGGCCGGAAAGGAGACCTCTCGATCAATAGGGAACTTCGACATGAACCTCCGCGAGTTGATCATGAAGCCACGCGTGAAGCTACGAGACGTTAAAGGTTCGGTAACCACGACGACGAACCCGCCGGAGTGGGTCGACTCGCCTATGAACGTCTCCGTCTTCGAATACTATCACATCGAAAAGC
>CAYWOP010000011.1:0-13491 GCA_964459935.1 uncultured Methanosarcinales archaeon
CGATGGCGATGAGGAGCACTTCGACGAGAACAGTAGTGCAGATATCCCGGTAGCGATGCTCCCGCTCACTGAAGAAGTATCCCTCTTGCAGATGGACGGACGCATCACCACTGACCAGCTCGAACAAGCGCTGGAGAACGTGAAAGAACCGCTGAAGCGGATCAAGGAAGTACAGGTACAAGCGATCAAAGACAAGTTCGCACGCTACGCGGAGGAACGACCATGAACGAAACGATACAATCACACCTTATCGACGCTCTAGACAAGAACGTTCGCTACGACGGGCGCGACCCGCTGGATTTCCGCGACATCTCGGTCGACATCGGGTCGATCAGCACCGCGGAGGGCTCCGCACGGGTCTCCTGCGGAGATACAGAGGTCATCGCGGGTGTCAAACTCGGCCTCAACGATCCCTAT
Organism: uncultured Methanosarcinales archaeon; assembly: GCA_964459935.1. Lineage (GTDB taxonomy): Archaea > Nanobdellota > Nanobdellia > Woesearchaeales > CAYNLP01 > CAYNLP01. The sequence goes on from CAYWOP010000011.1 coordinate 418, forward strand.
CCTGACTCGCCAGACGAGGGCATGCTCCGGGTCAACGCGGAACGCCTACCGCTCAGCAATCCAGAGTTCGAATCCGGCCCACCAGAGATCGAGGCGATCGAGATCAGCCGGGTCATCGACCGGGGTATCAGAGAGAGCGGCGTGATCGACACGAAAGCCCTCTGCATCGAACCGGGAGAGAAGGTCTGGGACGTCAGCGTTGATATCGTCCCGCTCAACCACGATGGTAACCTACTTGACGTGGGCGGACTGGCCGCCATCCTCGCGTTACGCGACGCAACGATGCCCAGCGTGGAAGACGGAGCTATCAACTACGAAAACATGACAGACGAACCGTTACCCCTCTCGGACGACAATCCGATCCCGGTCACGGTCGGGAAGATCGGTGACCACTTAATTGTGGATCCGACTGAGCGCGAGCAGCGCTGTCTCGACAGCCGCCTTACCGTGACCTCCCTCGGTCGGGATACCATCTGCAGCCTGCAGAAGGGAGGAGATCACTCGCTCACCTTCGATGAAGTGAATCATATGGTCGATACCGCGGCGGAACTCGGCGCGGAGCTACGAACCTTCGTGGAGGGATAACATGGGCTTGGATATCGACTACGACGACCGGACGACGAAATATGAAAAGGCGAAGATCATCGGCAGTCGAGCACTGCAACTTTCACAGAACGCTCCAATCCTCATAGACCTGGACGAGGAAGAGCTGGACGAGCTCGACCACGACCCCGTAGAGATAGCGAAGCGCGAGTACGAAGCCGGGGAACTTCCACTGAAGGCGGAGCGCGTCCTTCCGCACGAATCAGGCCGTATGTATTAGATGGGTTCTGGCATAGAGCATAGCAAGGAAGCCGCATTCAGTGAGTGGTACACCGACGCTATCCTCAAGGCGGAGGTGATGGACTACAGCAAGGTCAGCGGCTGTATGGTCTTCCGCCCGTACGGCTATGCGATGTGGGAACGTGTCAAAGAGTTTCTCGATGCAGAAATAAAACAACGCGGTGTGCGCAACGCGTACTTCCCCTTACTGATACCCGAATCGTTGTTGCAGAAAGAACAGGAACACGTTGAAGGGTTCAGCCCTGAGGTGGCCTGGGTCACCCACGGGGGTAATTCTGAACTCGGTGAACGCCTCGCCGTACGACCCACATCGGAAACGGTCATCTACGATAGCTATGCGAAATGGATACGGAGTCACACGGACCTGCCGTTGAAGCTCAACCAGTGGTGCAACGTGGTCCGGTGGGAGTTCAAACACCCGACGCCGTTCCTCCGCACCAGGGAGTTCCTCTGGCAAGAGGGACACACCGCATATAGCAATAAAGAGGACGCTGATGCAGAGGTAGAGGATATCATCGAGCTCTACGAACGCACGTTCGAGGAGGTCTTGGCAGTACCGGTCATCGCCGGGGAAAAGACAGAAGACGAAAAATTCGCCGGAGCGCGGTACACGTACAGTCTAGAAACTCTCCTGCCCGATGGCAAAGCGATCCAGGCCGCTACGTCGCACTCCCTCGGACAGAACTTCTCCACATCGTTCGATATCACGTTCCAGGACGAGGACGAGGAGACAAAGCACGTCTGGCAGAACAGCTGGGGATTCACCACACGCAGCCTCGGCATCATGCTCATGCTCCACGGCGATGATCAAGGACTGATCCTACCACCGCGGATAGCACCGACGCAGGTCGTGGTGACACCGATACTGTTCAGCGACGACGATACCAATGAGGATATATTAGAAGCATGTGAACGCGTCGCTGACCAGCTTGACTGTCGTGTCACAGTCGACGATTCTGACAAGACGCCTGGGTGGAAGTTCAACCACTGGGAGATGAAAGGAGTACCGCTGCGTATAGAGATCGGCCCGGACGATATCCAGGACGACCAATGCATCGCGGTGCGACGCGACACCGGTGACAAAACAGCTGTCGATCTCGATGATATACAAAAGATACCGGACATGCTGGACAGGATCCAGGAAGACCTACTCGAGGATGCTCGAGCTAAGCTCCACGAAAATACGTGCCATGTTGACGATGTTGCAACTGCTGCGTCCGTAGTACAGGATGGCTGTATCGCCGTCGCGCCGTGGTGTGGTGACGAGGAGTGTCGAGACACGCTCTATGACGAAACCGGTGGGAAGAGCTTGAACAAACCGTTTGATGAAGATGCCGATGGGGACTGCGCGGTATGCGGCAGTGACGCTGAGACTCGCGTGGCCATCGCACGTTCATATTAACTATCTGTTGTAGCTGTTATCAGATGCTATCTCTTGTAGCGTTTGACACCGAGGAAGATTATAATCAGGAGTAGTATTGCGATGACTAGATACGGCCAGTACTGTTGATACCGCTCCAGGAAGGAATTCTCGGTCATGGGCGGCTCGCTTGGCGGTGTGTCCGAGGTGTTTGTGCCGATATCCGGTTCGGGTATCGGATCAGCGGGGGACGGTTCGGTATCGTTCTCCGCGTCAGTCCGGTCTGTCTGGTCTGGCTCAGTCGTGTTGACCGTGGTTTCGTTCACCTCATCAGCTGGTTCGTCCGAGGGTTCACTGTAGAGATTGACACGTTTGGTCTGTGATGTGATCGTCTTGCGCTCTGTGAATCGTCGCTCGCCGATACCGCTGGGCTGATCCACGAGGTGCACTGTGAAGCTTCCCTGTGATACGTCGCGATCCGCTGCTATGGTGAGCTCCACCGTCTCAGTAGACTGCGGGGCGAGTCGTACCACGCGTTGCGGGCTTGACATCGTGAACACGTCGGATTCGAAACGTATGGCCACGTCTTTTCCTTGTGAACCGGTGTTGCGCAGCCTGACCGGTACAACGTATTGTTCCCCTGCCACCATCCTGCTGGGGACTGCTATGTCTTCGATACGGTACACGTCAGCTCCCCCAACACTCACATGCTCACGTAACGTATCTACGTCACGGCGATCACGGGTCAGCGTTGCTGTCAGGGAGAGCGTCCCGCCTCCATATGGTTGGATGGTGAACCGTGCCGTGTCCGTTCCGGTGTCGTGGAGTTCCACCCGTTTCGTGGACTCCTGTATCTGCAGGCTCGGACTCGATAGGCTTACGTAATACGGACTGCTGGTGATGCCAGCGTTACGTATATGCACGGTCACCTCAGATGTCTCTCCCGCGTACGGATTGGCTGCGACCTGCAGTTTTTCGATATATCCCGTAGCATCGCGGACTATCGGGGCCGAGTAGTTCCACTCGTCGAGCGTCGTGGACTCGCTCGCTACCGAATACCGTATGCGTGCTTTTCCGCTATCTTGTGAAGGCTGCACCGCGAAGTACAGTCGCCGTCGCTCGCCGGGTTCGAGCTCTATGGATTGCTCTACGGAACTTTGCACCTTTCTCGGGTTGCCTTCGTAGCGTAAATTTGTGTCACTGTTCGTCGCTTTTATATGGACGTTGTCACCGCGCATCCTCATCGTGTATGTTGCGGTGTGCGTCCCGTTGTTCCGCACCGTGGCGTACGTCCTGTAGACCCCGTGCTTGTTCAGGCGTTGCGGGAAGTTTATTCCTGTAAAACGTGCGTCAACCCGTTTGTCCAGTCGCAGCGAAACACGAGGACCGCGGCTCGTTTGTTCATATGATTCGGGTGTGATTCGGATATCACCAACGGTAGTCGTCTCTTGAATCGTTCCTGTAAAGCTATGTTCTGGGTGAGATACGCGGATGTTCACTCGCTCGTTCAGGGTATCGACGGTTTCGACCTTCACGTTGTAAGTGCCTACGAGTTCGATATTACCCGGTCCGAGCGTCGCTGTAGTTGACTGCCACGCGGCGAGCGAACCGGTTGCGAAGAGGATGATGCCCAGGAAAGCGATAGTTAAGAGGGTCGTGACACGCATATCCAACGATATGGTCGAGAGACTATTTAAAGGTTGTGCGCCATGGGACTATAATCGGTTAGCTGACAACAAAATTTTATAAAGGAGGTGTTTTTTTCATTCGACGGTGATAATAATGAACCGCACGATACTGACTGTAGTTACGGTCCTCCTGTTAGTAGGATGCGCACAGCAACAACAACCCGCTCCTGAGAATAATACAACGGCTCCTGTAACGACGGAACCGGACGTGACCGAGAACGTCACGACGGAACCGACGATGCAAGAACTGTCCATCCAACTTACGAAATCAGGTATCACCATTGGAACCAATCCTGCAGAAGCAGGTACGACTCGGATCACCGTTTCGAACACGGGAGAACTGTACAACGAACTTCAGATCGAGGGACCTGGTGCGAACATGACCGTTCCCAACGGTCTCTTCCCTGGTGAATCGAAGAACATGACCGTGAACCTCACGGCGGGCACCTACGAACTATACAGTCCGATCCCAGGAAAGCGCCAAGAGGGATTCGACGCGATCCTCCAAGTGGAGTAAACCGGGAAAGGGCAAACTATTAAAACCCTCTTTTTCTCATTTCTTCTATGACCAAACACACAAGTCAGCGAGTTGCAGTTCTCGTTGATATCCAGAACATGTACTACTCCGCCAAGCACCTGCACAGTGCCAAAGTTGACTATGAGGTGGTACTGGACAAAGCGGTCCAGGGACGTAACCTCGTACGGGCGATCAGCTATGTGATCACCGCGGACGTGGACGACGAAGAGAACTTCCATGAAGCGTTGGAACGTATCGGCTACGAGGTCAAGGCGAAGGAGCTGCAGGTGTTCTACGGCGGGGAGAAGAAAGGTGACTGGGACGTGGGCATCGCCACCGATATGATGCGACTCGCCCGCAAAGTGGATACTATCGTCCTCGTCTCTGGCGACGGCGATTTCACCGAGGTGCTCAAGTACGCGCGAGCCACCGGGTGCCGCGGGGAAGTGATGAGCTTTCGTAAGACCGCGAGTTCACGCCTCCTCGACGAGGCAGACGATTTCGTGAGCATGGACGACGAGAGCTACTTGATGGGGTGATACGATGGAGGAACTTACTGAAGACAGTTTCGATGACGTTACAGCGAGCGGTAAGGCGATCGTGGATTTCTGGGCGCCGTGGTGCGGTCCGTGCCGCGTGATGGCCCCACACTTCGAAGCCGCGAGTGAAGAGTACGACGATATCACGTTCGCAAAGCTCAACGTTGACGAGGAAGAAGGCATCGCTGGCGAGTACAACGTGCGAAGCATCCCCACTATCATCTTCTTCGAGGACGGTGAGGAGATCGCTCGAGAAACCGGTGCGTTGAAGCAAGAGGACATCGACGACAAGATCGACGAACACTTCTAAATGTTCAGGCACGGGATCGACCCCGTCCTGGTCGAGCTAGGCCCTGTCGAGATACGGTACTACGGCCTGGCATACCTCGCTGCGTTCCTCATCGCGTATTACTGGATCCGCGGCGACTACGATGAAGCCTTCCTCGACGATCTCCTGTTCTACGGCGTGCTCGGGGTCATACTCGGCGGGCGACTCGGCTATTTCCTCTTCTACAATCCTGGATTACTATTAACTAATCCGCTCCGCGTGTTCTATATCTGGCAAGGCGGGATGTCCTTCCACGGAGGACTCGTGGGTGCCCTTGTAGCAGGATGGTACGCGGTCCGCCGACACGGTCATCAATTTCTTCAAGTCGGGGACTTCCTGGCTGTGCCCGCCCTGATAGGGTTGGGACTCGGACGCATCGCGAACTTCATCAACGGGGAGATCGTGGGCACGGTCACCGACGTGCCGTGGTGTGTGGTCTTTCCAGGATTGGAGGAGTGCCGCCATCCGGTCCAGTTATACCTAGCCCTGAAGAACTTCGGCGTAGCGGTAGGGTTGTACCTGTACCAAAGGGGTCGTGAGCTCACGACCGGAACCGTGTTCTGGCAGTTCATCCTCTGGTACGCAGTCGGACGGTTCGTCCTGGACTTCTGGCGGTACGAGCCCGCCCTCTTCATCATCAGCACGGGACAGTATCTCACGCTCGCTATGATAGCAACTGCGGTGTACAAAGAATACATAAACTAACAGTTCCTGCTGATGATTATGGAACGGTTCGCAGTCGTCGCAAAGGATGATGACAAGCGGGATGAACTGATCAGCACACTCGAAGATCACGGCTTCACCCGTGAAAGCGATCCAGAGTTCGTCGTATCATACGGTGGTGACGGGACGTTGCTGGAAAGTGAACGCGAATATCCGGGTGTACCGAAGATCGTGGCACGAGACAGTAACGTATGTTACAAGTGCCACGATGAGCCGCTCGAGAAGGTCCTGGAACACGTCAAACAGGACGCGTATACCATTGAAGAGATGAGAAAGCTCGCCGTCAGGAGGCGTACTGCATTGAATGATGTCATCATCCGCAACAGCGACCCGACGCAGGCGATCCGTTTCTCCGTACAAGCAGGCGCGGTAGCGACGGACACGGTCATCGGTGACGGAGTGGTCATTGCGACACCGTTCGGCTCCACCGGGTATTACTTCAGTATCACGAGGAACGAATTCACCGAGGGTATCGGTGTCGCGTTCAACAACCCGACACGCCCGCAGGAGTCGCTCCACGCATCGTGGGAGGAAACCATTACCATCGAACTCGAACGAGGGGTCGCGGATCTCGCCGTGGACAACGACCCGCGCATCCACGAGGTAGAAGAAGGGGAGTCGATCGACGTGACAGCATCTGACCAGGTCGCTCGCCTCATCACGACGTAACTGTTAAAAACCACGCCTTTCCCTATTGAAGGTATGGAACCGGTGATCCTGGTAAACTTCAAGACGTACGAAGAGGCGAAAGGGCACAAGGCGCTTGAACTCGCGGAGATGTGCAACAACGTCGCGGAGAACTTCAACGCCGACCTGCGCATCGCAGTAGAGGCGCCGGATATACGGATGATAGCCAGTCAGGTCTCCATCCCGGTCTACGCGCAACACATCGACGACGTGAATCCGGGTAGTCACACCGGATGGCTCCTACCAGAAGGAGCCGCGGAAGCCGGAGCGGACGGTACACTGCTCAACCACTCCGAGCACCGTTTACGGATGGACGTCCTGGAGAAAACGGTGCGGCGTGCCAGAGAAGTTGATATGGACGTGCTGATCTGTGCTAATAACAAGAGAGTGGCGCACGCGGTTGATGCGCTCGATCCCGACTACGTCGCCTTGGAACCCCCGGAGCTCATCGGCGGGAATACATCGGTGACGGACGCTGAGGCGAGCTTGATACGCGACGCTTCAGAGGCCGTCGATGACTTACTTGTAGGCGCTGGCGTGAAGAACGGGCACGACGTGCACCGCAGCATGGAGCTCGACGCGAAGGGCGTGCTACTCGCGAGCGGTGTGGTGAAGGCGGACGAGCCACGTCGTGTACTCCAAGACCTGGTCAAGGGACGTTGACGAACAGCCGTACCGGGTGGTGTAAGTGCTGATTACAGCTTGTATCGAGACATGCTGTGACGTTGATGATATGCGTCTGTGACGCTGCACCTTGTGGAACGCTGACGAGTATCTTCTTGTAACTGCGTTCTCCCGGGTTGATTGTGAACTCTTGCTCGTCGTAACTCAACTGGTCGGAATCAAAGGGTGAAACAAGCACTACCGGTTCGACGCTGAGGTGGTCGATGGTCCTCTCGGTCGTATTCACGTTGGTGATGCCCAGATAGAAGATCGCTGACTGGCCCACTTGGATCGTCTTGCTCGGCCGGAGCACAGTGATGGGACTACCGTCGTCCAACTTTTGATCGAGTTGACGTCGTTGCTGGTCTCCCACCGGCCCTGTCAGGTCTTCTGATTGTTCGAAGATCGTGGAGAAGAAACCGATACCGAGTCCAACAACCACTATGCCGATGATGATGACGATGAGAAAGTTCGTGGAGGCTTGGAAGCCTTTACTCGCCATACTCATATTCGCGCACGAGCATGTACATGACGAGGAGCGAGAGGATAGCCCCGCTGGCGATGATCGTGACCCCGTACCACACATCAGTGTAGACCATCTGGTACAGACCGAAGCCTATCACCGCCACTGCCAGCAGGAGAATCTTGTCCATAACCAGTTTAAGGATGTCGAACTCTTCCTCCTTGCTCAGCGTGCGTTTCATTCTTCCTCCACGAAGAATTTCGTCGTAACGTTCGCCGTTCCGTTGCCCACCCACGCGGTGCAGATGTCCTGTTGTATGGAGTTACGTGGTTGGAATATCATGAGTCCCTTCCCGGTCGAAGCTACGGGTATATTCCCCGAAAGTGATGAGCTGGACGTCATAGGACCCATCTGTTGACATGTGACGTTGAAGTCGAAATCTGCACTCGTGATATTACCAGAAAGCGTGTTGTAGATACGAACTGATCGGGAGTTCTGTTCACCAGGGGTGAGCAGTACCGTCTCCGGGAATCCGATGGGATTTGCCTCATCCACCGGCACATTGATTGGGTCGGGAATCTCCTCAACCTGCGTAAATAGGCTTCCGAGCATGTCCTGCACGAACGTAAGAGCCAAACCGATGATGACGACGGCGATGATGAGCACGATAATCATGTTGATACTCATGTTGATACCGCCCTTGCGCTCCACAATAACACCTCTTTGCTCCTTCCAGCTGGCTATTGGTATAAAAAGGTTTCGCAACGTGACATTCGTTACGGGGCTCAGGAAGGGACCTGCTACGGACAGAAAGTTTTTTAAAACGTTCACCGTTCCCTTGCCCCAGCATGTATGATGTGTCTCAGCAAGCGCTTGTCGCACAGATGGCCGAGCGGTTGCAGGATAAGATAGCGATGCCGGACTGGGCGCAGTTCGTCAAGACCGGCGTGCACAAGGAGCGCCCTCCGGTCGAGGACGACTGGTGGTACAAGCGCGCCGCGTCCGTACTGCGCCAGGTCCAGCTCAAAGGACCGATCGGCGTCTCCAAGCTCCGGTACAAGTACGGCGGGCGAAAGACGAACAAAGGCATGGAACCGGAAAAGTTCCACAAAGGAAGCGGGAAGATCATCCGCACGATACTGCAGCAGTTCGAAGAGATTGGCTTTATGGAACATGACGATGCAGGAGTGCACAAAGGACGCGTGACAACTTCGGATGGAGAAGAGTTCATCTTCCAGACAGCGGAGGAAATGAAATGAGTCGAAACAAGAGCAAAGCGAAGAAGAAGCGATTGGCGAAGAAAGGCAAGCAGACGCGGTGGGCACCGTTCTGGACCGTGCCAAAGAAATACGGAGAAGGACGCCAGGTCCATCCGGGACGGCACACGGAGAAGAAGCGGAACTGGCGACAGACAAACACTGACGCATGATGGAACGCACATACAACGTACCACTGCGCAAGGCGTTTCGCAACACGCCCGACCACAAGAAAGCGAAGAAAGCGATAACAGCACTACGAAATTTTGTGAAGAAACATATGAAAGCGGAGAACGTACGGCTAGGACAGCACGTGAACCAGCATATCTGGCAGAATGGTATGAAGAATCCTCCACATCATGTCGAGGTCGACTGCGTGAAAGAAGGCGATACCGTTGATGTGGAACTCGCGGGGCATGACTTCGCCGAAGCGACCAGGCCTGTGCAGGAGATCGATGAAGAAGGACTGATGGAGCAGTTCACATGACGATCAAACGGAAGAAGCGGTTACGGGAAGAACGCGAGGAAGCACTCGAAGAACTCCGCAGAGAGCGGTTGCAAAAGTGGCGTCGCGAACCCGTGACCAAGCGCATCGACCGCCCGACCAAGCTGGAGACCGCACGGAAACTCGGGTACAAGCCAAAGCAAGGAGTGATCGTGGTGCGGCAGCGCGTTCGGACCGGCGGGCGCAAGCGAAACCAGATGAAGGCGGGTCGGAAGCCCACGACGAGCCGTCGACAGCAAGTGCTGGACAAGAATTATCAGGAAATCGCTGAGGAGAAGGTGCAGCGACAGTACGATAACTGTGAGGTCCTGAACAGTTACAAAGCGTTGGAAGACGGCAAGCACGCCTGGTACGAAGTGATCCTCGTCGACCGGTTCCACGAGGAGGTGCTCGCGGATGACGATCTCCGCGACTTCACCGCTGATAAGAACAAAGTGTTCAGGTAGCGATTTCTTGTATCTACAGAGTTACGAGTTACAGCGTTACGACGCTACGAACAGGTGATGTTTCTCGTCGCCCTTCAGCTCGCTCATGATACGACGGATGATGAGCTTCTTCGCATCTGGTAGTAACGCGACGCGTTCATCGATATCGTCGAAACTGTCGAACTCCTCCTCGTCCCGTACATCGAGTAGTTCACGCATGTGCTTCTTCCCCACTCCCGGTAATAGCTCCAGCGCGTGCATGCGGGTACTGAGCGGTTGTGCGTCGTTGAAGAACGAGACGAATTTCTCCGCGCGTTCCTCGACCAGTTCCTCAACGACGTGCTCGATCTCGTTCTCAGCGGTATTGGTCAGTTTTTTCATCGGTATACGACCGTTGACGTGGTGGATCTTCTCACGCTTGCCCGAGCCGATATAGACCTTCTCGTACGGTTGCAGAAAGACGTCTTTCTTCGGTACGAGCTCTAAGAGGGTGAAGTTCTCCGTGCCGATGGCTTGGGCGATGCTCGTCTTCTCATGTAAGGGTCGTTCGTCTGACGGGTAACCGTGCTGCAAGAAGTCCAGTATCATCGCGTGTTCTTCCTTGTCCGCCATACGTACCCCTCATCAACACCTTACCATTGCAGAGTGAGAAGTATATATAAAAGTTTCCTCAGCGGTAGTCGCTCACGACTTCGAGCACGGCCTGCTTATTTTCTTCCGAGATGCTCAACGTGTATCCTTTCAGGATGACATCCAGTTCGTCCATATCTTCAGGGAGGAAGTCCACGATTTTATGGACGAACGACGGTTTCAATCGCGCGATATCAAGATCATTGAGATCCTGCACGAGCTCCTCTGCCTCCTCAGGATCAAGTTCGTAATAGTTATCCAAGTAATCCTTCGTGCGACTGCCACGGAAGCTCAGCTCTTCATCTCGTTCCTCGATCGCTATGAGTTCACCACGTAGTTTTGACATGTTCACGGGTTCTTCCTCGATGATCTCGGGCTTCTTCACTCATTCACCTCGCGCAAATGTGCTGGGTGAATGACGAGCTCTTTCTCACTGTCCCCGTCCGTGACAATAACTGTATAGCAGCTCCCCTGCTCTCCCGTGACGGTACCGGTCAAGCCGTGGAACCGATGGTGGTACAGGCCGTCCTGTACGCTCGGATCCGCGACGAGACGAACGCGGTCGCCGTCGGAGAACTCCTGCAGGTGCTTGTGGAGGGAGGTCTTGCCCTTCTCTCTGTATGGCTTCTTGAACTTCTTCCGACTCTTCCTGCGGCTCCCGCCGACTCGCTGAACCATACTCGATGCGACCGATACCGTATTTATAAAGCTTGTCGTTGGTGACAGGGTAATGTTTAAAACGCACGGCCCGCATTCTTGGTGCATGAAGATAACCATCGGCGGGACGCCGGGTAGCGGGAAGAGCACGCTCGCTCGACAGCTCTCTGCGGAACTCGGTATCGACCACGTTTCTATCGGTGAGCTACGCCGTGAGATGGCCCGTGACGAGGGAATGACCTTGCACGAGTTGAACGAGCTCGGCGAGGAGGAGGCGTGGACGGACCGGGAGATCGACGAGTACCAGCAGGAGTACGCCGAAGAGCATGACGATTTCATCATGGAAAGCAGACTGGGTTGGTACTTCGTGGAAGACAGCTTCGATATTTTCGTGGACGCGGGCGAGCAGGAACGCGCCCGTCGTATCTACGAGCGGGAATCCGGTCAGTACGATTCGGTCGAGGAAGTACGCGAAGCCACTAGGGAGCGGATGCAGAGTGACAGGAAGCGTTACCGGAAATACTATGATATTGACCCGTACCGCCCGGAGCATTACGACCTCGTCGTCGACTCGACGGACAAGAAACCGGCGATGGTCCTCAGGATCGTCCTGGACGCGCTGGAATAACTACCGCAAGCTTTAAAAGACGAATCGCTCTCACTGCGGACATGCCGATAGAGGAGGGCGACTTCGTCGAGCTTGACTATACGGGACGGCACGACGAAGGCGTGTTCGATACGACACGTGAAGACGTGGCAGAAGAGCATGATCTACGTAAGCAGGACGTGAGTTCTATCATCGTCACGGTGGGTGAAGGGCAGCTCGTCCCCGGCCTCGACGATGCCTTGGTAGGTAAAGAGGTGGGCGAGTCCTACACCATCGACGTCCCGGTTGAGGACGCGTTCGGCAAGAAAGATTCCGATCTACTTTCTATCGTCCCACGCAGCGAGTTTGACGACCAAGGCATCCAACCGTTCGTCGGGCTGGAAGTGACGATCGATAACGAACGCGGCACCGTCCGCAGCGTCAGCGGCGGTCGCGTCATCGTCGATTTTAATCACCCACTCGCAGGGAAAGACTTGACGTACGACGTGGAGATCCACAGGTTTGTGGACGACCCGGAGGAGCGCGTCGAGGCGACGCTGCAGATGATGGGCGTGCCGTATGAATCACTCTCAACTCAGGACGAAAAGGTCGTGATCGAACTGAACAACGACCTGCCCGAGAACGTCAAGGAAGACTTCAAAGAGAAGATCGAGGATACGACCGGGCATTCCGTCCGGCTCGCCACGCCGAGCAGCGAGGAAGAGTAACAAAGTTTATAAAAATATCCAGCTCTAAACGCGTATATGGCGGATATGGTCGAACAGGCGAAAGAATCCGGCGGGGCCGGGCAAGGCAACGCCGCTGATGAAGAGCTAGAACAACTCCTTTCTGATCAGAAAGCGAAGATCAAAGTGGTGGGTACCGGCGGTGGCGGGAACAACACCGTCAATAGGATTACTGAGGTCGGTATCAGCGGCAGTGAGACCATCGCCATGAATACCGACGCACAGGACTTACTCTACACAAGCGCCGATACGAAGATACTCATCGGTGAAGACGTCACCGGCGGTATGGGCGCAGGGAGCAAGCCACAAGTGGGTGAAGAGGCCGCGCGTGAGAACGAGCACGATATCAAGAAAGCGCTTGATGGAGCGGATATGGTCTTCATCACCTGCGGCCTCGGCGGTGGCACGGGGACGGGAAGCGCCCCGGTCATCGCAGAGGTGGCGAAGAAACTGGGAGC
>CAYWOP010000012.1:0-12784 GCA_964459935.1 uncultured Methanosarcinales archaeon
GTAGCTGCTGATGTATGGTATCTTGCCGTCGAGGGCGAGGCCGGCGCCGATGCCCGCCATGTTCTGCTCGGCGACGCCGACTTCGATGAACCTGTTTGGAAATTCTTCCCTGAAGAATTTGGATCTGGTACTCCCGGTGAGGTCGCAGCAAAGCACGACCACGTCTTCGTTCCTTTTACCGGCTTGGAGGACGCCTCTGCCGTACCCGTTTCTCGTCGGTTTCTTCTCCGGGTCGTCGAACGCGTCGTCTCGTAGCGGTACGTTCATTCGTGCTCCCCCGTGATCTCGCCTTGCAGTGTCCTGATATCGTGGAGTTGCTCCATCGCTCGTTTCGCTTGTTCCTCGCTAGGTGGTTTCCCGTGCCAGTGGTAGTCCTGTTCCATGAAGTCCACTCCCTTGCCCGGTATGGTGTGGGCGATGATGAGCGTGGGTTGTTCGTAGATCGCTTGTGCCTCGTTCACGGCGTCGATGACGTGTCTGATGTTGTGTCCGTCCACTTCCAGTACGTGCCAGCCGAAGCTCTCGTACTTCTCCTTGAGAGGTTCGAGCGGCATCACGTGCTCCGTGTACCCGTCGATCTGGATATTGTTCCTGTCCATGATACCGGTCAGGTTCCGGAGTTCGTTGTTCCCGGCGAACATCGCGGCTTCCCAGATCTGTCCCTCCTCCTGTTCACCATCGCTCATCAGGCAGTATACTCTGTGATCGTCACCATCCATCTGGGCGCGTTTGGCCATGCCGCATGCTTGGCTGAGTCCCTGGCCCAACGGTCCTGCACTGTTCTCCACGCCGGGGAGGGCTTCGTTGTGCGGGTGTCCTTGGAGTCGCGTGCCGAGTTGTCGTAAGGTGGAGAGTTCGTCTTTCGGGAAGTATCCCGCGTGGGCGAGGGTGACGTACTGGACAGGGCAGATGTGTCCGTTGCTCAGCACGACCCGGTCACGCCCGTCCCACTCGGGGTTTTCAGGATCGTGCTCGAGTATTTCAAAGTACAAGGCGGTGAAGATGTCTGCCATGCCGAGCGGGCCGGCGCTGTGACCGCTCCCGGCGTTCTCTAACATGCGGATGATGTCTTCTCTGATCTCGTTCGCTTGTTCTTCCAAGAACGCGAGTCGCTCGTCGCTGATCGTCATCAACCCACCTCAGTTAGTGGAGGAGAGAGTTCGTATTTAAAGATTGCGCTGGCGATTGTTTACTGGTGCTGTGCTTCCAAGCAGTATACGAATCATGAACAGAGAGTTTGACCGATGTCACTTGCCCTCGATAGTTTTTTATGTAAGTAGTTGTGGAGCAGGCATATGGCTATCGATATGCAGGGCTTCATGCAGTGGTTCAGTGATCCGTTCTCAGGGGAGCGATACCTCACGGAGAAGGATGCCCTGCTCACGAAGGAGCTTTCCGCGGAGCAGGATGTGGAGCGACGTATCCATGAGCGTCGTGAGCAGGTGGAAGCTGATCTCCGTCGCTTCCCTGAGAAGTATGAGCGGGTGCTGGCGAACGAGATCGACGAGGTCGAAGAACTGCTGGACATCACGCACAGGTTGATCAAGAACGAGGAGATAGCTGTCATCTTCGATATCCGCGAACCGTTCCACGTCGTGCGGAAACATATCGAATCGTTCGAGCAGTCGGACGCGTTGGACTACCTTGAAGAGGTGATGACGGCGGCGCGGAGCTTCGCTGAGAAAGAAAGCGGGTATTTCGAGGACGCGTCGGTACCCGTGGAGATTGTGGAGGAGGACGGTTCGTATCCAGTGGCCGAGGTGGTCGCGGACATCCGACAGCGTACCTCGACGATAGAGCGCGTCGAGGAGCGGACCGAGGCGGTCTGGGAGGAGATCGAGGCCGGCAAGGTATCAGGTCAGACCGTGTCGGAGCTCTGCGCTCACTGTATCGATCGTATCGAGGCAGCTACGGCGATCGTGGCGCTGGCGACGCTGGTCCAGAAGCGAGTCCTCGAGGAGTATACTGACTCCGGGCTTCACCTGAGCGATGCGTCTGTGGAGACGCGTGAGGACGTTGAGGAGTATTTGCAGGAGCTCAGAGAGGAGGACGAGCGCATACTCCGCGAAGAGGAGAGCGAGGCCATCACGCTCCGGCGCTACGTGGATGCGATGGAGGACGAGGTGGAGCGGTTACGGGAGCAGTATAGCTGATTCGTATTTCTTTGCTATCAGACGCTTACGTTGTACTTTTTTGCGCTATGAAACGTACAATTCGCTTATTTTAGTCGTGTTACGACGACGGGCTCGTCCGCTTCTTTCGCCAGCACGCACGGCCATTCTTTGTAGTCCTTGCTTGCTTTGAACGCTTCGTACGCTTCGCGTTTGCGTTCTTGCCAGAAGAAGACGAACGGCTCGGTGCTCTGTCGTACGTGCGCTGGTGAGAGCGTCATGCGTTCTTTGGGATCTTTGGGACTGTCGTGTTCGATGAGGAATCCTTTCGCGTCGTGGTCGAGCGTTTGCTTGCCGGGGAAGAGTGATGCGATGTGCCCGTCTTCGCCGACGCCGAGGATCGGGACGTGAATATCCTTGCTGATGCCCTCCAGTTTCTCTGTGTAGTCGTTCGCCGCTTGTTCGGGATCGTCCGCATCGCCGGGGAAGTGGTGGACGTTCTGTTCGAGGAGGAGGCGTTTCCGGCCGAGGTCGCGAAGGAAAAGTTCGTCCGCTTGTTTGAAGTTGCTCCTGTCGTCGTTGAACGGTACGAGTCGTTCATCCGTCCAGAAGAAATGGACGCGTTCCCACTGTTGCTCTGTGAGCTCGTCACTGTAGTCGGGAATGTGTTTGTAGAATTTTTTGACGGAACTCCCGCCGCAGAGCGATACCGTTACCGCGTCATGTGTTCCAAGTACGTCCTGGAGCGCCTCGAAGAACCGTTGGACCGCTTGCTCTGCGAGTTCGTTGCGATCCGTGTTATGTAGGGTTTCCATACTCTTGGAGAGGTAGTAGTAAATTTAAAACTTTACCGCTGCTCTTCTCCTTTGTCCTCGTCCCATCGTGTGTGGAACGTTCCGTCTTTGTCCACGCGTTGGTAGCCGTGGCTGCCGAAGTGGTCGCGCAGCGCTTGGATCATCGCGGCGCTGGGGAGGCGTTCATGAGTAAGCGAGTGGAGGTAGTCCAGCGTTTTGGACAGCACGGGGACCGGGATGTGCAGTTGCTGCCCCGTACGGACCGTCTTGTTCAAGCCGGGCAGCGCGTCTTTGAGCGGTCGTTTGAACGTGTCGCTGAGGAGGATGCTGTCGAGCTCCGGATCGTTCTGGAAGATATCTCTGATCGGGTCGAGGAGGTTGCTGCGGATGATGCACCCGCCGCGCCAGATGCGTGCGATGTCGGCGAGGTCAAGATCGTAGGGACAGGTTTTGGTGGTGCAGTTGTTGAGCATGGTGAAGCCTTGCGCGTAGCTCGTCGTGACAGCGGTGTACAGCGCTTGGCCTGCTTTGTATACGAGTTCGTCCGTGTCGCCCTCGTATGCGTGTGTTTTGTGGTGGAAGTGGTGGCTGGCTCTTTTGCGTAGCTGTTTGTGTGCGCTGATGAACCGTTCCGTGACCGCCGTATCTGTCAGGGAGACGCCGACGCCCATGTCCATGGCTGTCTGGCTCGTCCATTTCCCCGTTCCTTTCTGTGAGGCCGTATCAAGAACAGTCTCCAGGAACGGTTGCTCCGTCTCTTGATCGTATGTGTCGAGGATGTCCGCTGTGATCTCCGTGAGGAACCCGCCGAGTCCGTCGCTCTCCGCCCATTCCCGGAACGTTTCTTGTAGTTCTGGGTAGGAGAGCCCGGCGTGTTTGAGCAAGTGATATGTTTCGGCGATACCTTCCATGATCGCGTATTCGATGCCGTTGTGGACCATTTTGACGAAGTGTCCCGCACCGCCTGGTCCGATGTATGTGACGCAGGGCTCGTCGTCGACTGTTGCGGCCATGTCTTCCAGCATCGGCCGTACGTGTTCCCATGCTGCTTCGTGTCCGCCTGGCATCATGCAAGGTCCTTCGCGTGCTCCTTTGGCTCCACCGCTGATGCCCGTGCCGAGGTATCTGACATCGTTCGCTTCCGCGTGTGCCACGCGCTGTTCTGTTTTCTGGTAGTAGCTGTTGCCGCCTTCGATGATGATATCTCCTGCCTCGAGGTGCGGTTGGAGATCGTCTAATACGTCGTCGACGAACTGACTGGGTACCATGACCCAGTACACTGCTGTTTCGTCAAACGTGTCAGCTGCGTGTTCAAGGTTGTCGGTCGTCTCGATGCCTGCATCTGCTGCGGCGTCGCGTTGTTCCTCGCTGAGGTCGTACCCGAGCACGTCGTATCCTGATCGCTGCGCGTTGAGGGCGAGGTTCTTGCCCATCGCGCCGAGGCCGATGATCGCTACGTCCATATCCCTTTTTACATCGGATGAGTATTTTAACCCTTTCCTTAAATACCGTTGTTATCCTACAGTACTCAAATAACGAAACATTTATATACCAGTACTTGTCACTATTTTGTAATAGTTACATATGGAGGTTGGTTCGTATGAAACAGGTACAGATGGAACGGACGGAACGCGGCGATACAACACTGGAAGACGTCATCGTGGTCGAAGACGGCATGGTCACGCATCGACAGATCGAACACCGGAACGGCAAGACGTTCATGCGAGCGAAGAAACGCGAACTCGCAGTAGAACACTGACGATGGAACCGCTGGAAACCATCATACAAGACGAAACCAGTCCCCGAACCACCCGGGCCCGCGACGACGGAGCGAATCGGCCAATGTTATAAAAGTCACAGGAACATCGCAGGATCGACGGCCGATGCCACACCCCCACCAGACACTGGATGACCATCTTAAAAGAGCAAGACGAACCGCTGAAGAGCGAGACGAACCGCTAGAAGCGTCAGTGCTTAGGGAGGAACAAGGCATCAGTGACAACAGTGCTATCTTGGTCAAGGAGGTTCGAGAAAAGATACATGATCTCTTACGAGCGCAAGAGTACCAGCCGATCAAGGATCCTGGCATTGAGAAGAGTGAATATCAATATATAGATCACATTCAGAACCTACGAGGAAAGCAATGGTACCACAAGCCGGATTCACCTGTGGACTTTCACATGTCTGATGAGATTTCACACGTGACGGGTATGTGGGAAAGTATGCAGGGAATGGAAGATTACAGCACTCACCAAGAGCATCAGAAAGAGATGTACAACACCGAAATCGTGCTGCATCCAGGAAAACAGGCTCGAGGCGAAAGGAACCGCTGGGATAATATTATCCTGCTCAACGAGATAGAGAAGTTAACGGACATATTCAGAGAGAACAACATCGGATTCTGTTTACCCAAAGCTCGTCGAGAGGGCAATCTCAATCCCGTATATCATCCAGTTGAGGATGCACCGTAAGAGATAAAACCGAGTATATCTTCAAATACATCATGCAGTTCACGGTCTCGACGTCGGAACACCAGGAGATGATCGACATCACCGATCGCGTCAGTGAAGCGATCGAACCGGATGACAGCGGTGTATGCCACGTCTTCACCAAACACACGACCGCGGCTATCATCGTCAACGAGAACTGGGACGAGAACCTACCAGACGACATCTTCAAAGCGCTGAACAACGCAGTTCCGGAACACAACGACTATCATCACGACACGGTAGACGGGAACGCGCAGAGCCATATCCTCGCGGCTATGCTCGGACCGGGGGAAACGCTCCCGGTACGAAAAGGACAATTAGAACTGGGGCGTTGGCAGAGCGTGATGCTAGTGGAGCTCGACGGGCCGCGGAGTCGGAACGTAGCGGTCACTATCGAGTAAATAAGCGCGTGATACACCACTGTTAAAGCCCAACGGGTAGACGATGCCCTCTTCGCCCATGAACTACCCCCCGCGGAACCGATATGCCCGTTCGGGCGAACCGACACGTGACAAGAAGTAGGTGTCGCGTCCTTTGATGATACGACCGGTATCGTCATCCGACACGTCTTGTCGCCTCACTTCCTGCCACGCTTCCGTGTACGATACCCAGTGCACGTCACCGCCGGCCCCACGCTCCTGCGGTGTGAGGCGTTGCTCTAGTACAGAAAGGGCGTGGACCAGAAATCCGGGACTGAACTGCACTCTTTGCTTCTCAGCGTAATATTCGACGGTCGCTCCGAGCGGTCGGACGTCCACAGCAATGCTGCCGGTCTCCTCGCGCACCTCCCGGTACAGAGCTCCAAGAGTCGTTTCGCCCTGTTCGCGCTCTCCGCCGGGGAGTTCGCTTGTGAGATGTTCCAGAAGCCCTATCGAGGACCCGGTGTGGACGACCGCACGCGGTGCGACCCGTCGTTCGAACTCGGCACCGGACAGGTACCGGATGACATTGCTGAGACCGTCCATATATCAGTGGAGAAGCAGGCTCTAATAAAGCTAATTACTTTCCATACATACAATAGCAAGCTGTGAGGGTGATGCGCGGGGAGAAACTTAAATAGCAAGGTCTCTCGTAAATCTTCATGCGTGTTGTTTACGTCTGCACGGGGAACAGTTTTCGCAGTCCCGTGGCCGAGGCGTTGAGCAGGAAATACGATCCCGAGATAGAAGTGGAGTCCGCCGGGACCGATACAGCACCGTGCATCGCCATCAACGCGTGCAAACTCCTCGCTCGAGCAGACGCACTCCAGTATGTGAAGGAGGAACCGGATCAGCTCAGCGAACGAGCGGTTCGTGAAGCGGATGAGATCGTCGCGATGATGCCAGACCACGCCCGGTTCCTCCGACAGCGATACGGTGTGGACGCGACGGTATGGCGGATCAGGGATCCGATCAAGGAAGCAGTGGATCCCAGGGAAGTATTCGATCAGATCGATACCCATGTCCGCGGAATCGTTGACTGACGCTAGTGCAAAGTCACAGACCCTCTCTGCAGCGCGTCGCCTACTGAGGTATCACGACGCTGTACACGTCGAATTCTCGGAATTGGCTCAGGTTTTCGATAGGAACGCGTGCGATGATGAGCTTTTGGTCGCGCTGCACGTCCTGCGCTCCGATACTGCGTAGGTCGTTCTCTGTCTCCGTAGCGTTCGCCGCCGTCACTTCCAGAAGGACCGTGTTGTTCTGGACCGCTTTGTTCGAGCGGATCGCGTGTGAGGTGAACGGTGTTTCCGTGTTGCTGCACGTGTGTGCGAGATATTCGTGATGGAGGAGCGTGAGATCGTATCCGAGCATGGAGAGGCGGCCATCCGCTCCTTCTCTGTCAGCGCCGTGATAGTCGATACGTGCCTGCTCGATCACCGGTGCTGGAACGGGCCTGTTTTCGGGCTTCGGAGACGTATCGAGTGATGCTTCTCCTCTGTACACGTCACAGTCGACGCTCGCACCGCTGCAGCCAGCGAGCGCGGTGAAGAGGAGTACAATGACCAACTGCCGTATTGTGCGTCGCAACAGTCTCTTTGCTTCCTTCGAAGATATAAACTTTATGGGGGTGTCAGAACGAGAAGAGCGCGAAGAACCCTGAGAAGAGTACCATGAAGCCTACGTATGCAGCGATGCTGGCGAGGGCGAAGAAGATGGTTCGTTTCCAGTTGGCGGTGCCACGGCCGGTCCGGATATGTGAGATGATGAACGAGGTGGTCGTGCTGATGATGGCTAGCGTGAGTACGCTGAACCAGATGAACTCGTTGTCCTGGAATCGGACCGCGTGGATCGTGAGCGGGATGACGCTGTTCTGTGAGATGCTCTGCACCTCTGTGGTGAGGCCGCGTAGCAGGTCGAGTACGTAGTACGCGAGCGCCATCATCGCGGGGGCGATACCGAGTGTCACGGTTGCCAGGAAAATACGGTAGTTGGAGATGCTGGCGTAGATCTTCGACCGCAGGTTGCGTGCGGTCTTGATGTTCTCGACGATGCGGTCCATCATCTGGGGCGTGTCGGCTCCCTTGTTCCAGCTGATGATGATGAGTTCGAAGCTCTCGCGTAGTACGTTCGAGTCGTATCCGTCGAGGAACTCCTTCATGGCATCCTCGAATGAACGGCCGAGTTCGACCTGTGATGTGATCTTCGCCATCTCCTCTGCGAGGACGCCGAAGTCTTCCTCCGCTGCACGTGCGACGGATTCTTGGAGGTCGTGTCCGGATTTCAGGTTGAGCGATACCTCGTTCAGGAACTCCGGGAGTGATGCTTCCATCGCCTCCGCTCGGTGTTCGATACGCGTCGCTAACCACATCTCGAACAGCCACCGACCGAGTGAGACGACGGTGAAGAACGCCGCGAAGACGACGAGGATGAAGATGAGCACTCGTGAGATGAACGGTGCGCCGCGGAGGAAGTCGTGAGAGCCGGCGAGCAGTCCGAGGATGATAGCTGCCGCGGCGCTGGTGAGGACGAGGAACGCGAATATCTTGTACAAAGGCGGGTCGACGTCAGCGAGCTCCATCCGCTGCTCCAGGACGTGTTCGTGCTCGTCGGGGATGATGGCGTCTCCGAGGTAGAAGAGTATGTCGTTCATACTTTCACCAAGGGTCGTATGGCTTTGAAGATGTGGTAGAACAGTATCTCGATGAGCAGGATGAGGACGAGGAGTGCTGCGAGGAAGGGGAAGAAGGTGAGTTTGATCCCGAGGACGCTGAGTATGATGCTGACCGCGACGACGCCGATCGTTGGGATGATGGTACCGAATATCATGTAAAACATGCTCACGGGTGCGAGTCGATTCTCGTATTGCTCGATCTCCACGATCTTCTCCTCTGTAAGATCATCGAGCGCGTCCTGGATGCTCTCTTCCACGGGTGCACCCGTCCGTAACGCGTTCTTCACCGGGGTTAGGATGCGTTGGAAGCTCTCGCTCGGCGTGTACGTGATCGCGTCGTCGATGGCCTCCTCGAGTGTCTTCCCCAGGCTTATCTCCATCGCGATCTTGCCGAAGTAGTTCCCGCTGATCGTCTCTGTCTCGGATACTCGCTTGAAGCTTGTCACGAGGGAGTTGCCGGATTCGACGAGTGTGATGAGCATGCGGCTCGGGACGAAGATGTCGGCTTCGATCTCACGTCCGATGAGCCGTGCGTTGAGCTTGGGGATGTAGCGGAAGAGCTGCATGAAGAACGCGAAGGAGCAGAGGACGGTGGGTATGAGGAGCCAGAGCCAAGGCGTGTCCGCGAGGATGAAGTAGGCGACGACCGTGACGTTGAGGCTGAAGATGATGCTCGGGACGGTGCTTTTCTTCAGGTACGAGCCCGGGCTTTCCTGCATCCCCGCTCGTTGCAGGTCCTCCTCGAGTGATTCAAGTACCCCCATCGAAGAGCGTCGACATCAGGTAGTCCTTGTCCGTGTAGTAGTGGCTGAAGATGCGTCCGATCTCCTCGAGTGAGGTGATATCTTCCTCCACGAGTTTGACGAGTATGTCGGCCTTCTCCTCGATGTCGTCCTCCACCTCCGTTCTGCTCATACCACTGAACACTTGTAGGCGGTCGTAGAGTTCCTGCGGTCTGTTCGCTCTGGTGAGTTTTTCTTCGTTGAAGTCGTAGTTGTAGAGTAAGTTGTAGTCGCCCTCGGTCTCCATCTCTGCTATCTGGAACGTGTGGCGTTCGTTGGTGCGCCGGTTGCGGTTCTGGACCACCATGAGGTCAAGCGCACCGAGGAGCGTGTCGCTGATGTTGATCGGGTCGGTGGTGAGGCGGATGACCGCCTCCTTGACGGTGTTCGCGTGGAGGGTGCTGTAGACGCTGTGTCCGGTGTGGATGGCTTCGAACAGTACTTCTGCTTGGCGTTTCCGGCGTATCTCGCCCACGATGATCCTATCGGGTCGCATGCGGAGGCTGTTGACGACGAGGTCGAGCATGCTCACCTCGCCTTTGCCCTCCGGGTTCGCGTCCCGGGTCTCCATCGGGACCCAGTGGAGCGTTGAGGGCAGGCGTATCTCGCGCGTGTCCTCGATCGAGACGATGCGTTGGTCTGGTGGTATGAAGAAGCTGAAGACGTTGAGGGCGCTGGTCTTGCCCGTGCCTGTGCCGCCGACGATGAGGACGGAGAGTTCGTGTTCGATGGCGCTCCAGATGAGCGCTGCGGTGTCGGCGTCGATCGTGCCGTTCTTGATAAAATCGGTGATGGTCCACGGTTGATCGGCGAACTTCCGTATGGTGATCGTGTTCCCTTTCGTCGATATCGGTGTAAGGCTGGCGTTGACGCGGTCACCGGATTCCAGGTGTGCGTCCATGAGCGGGTGGAGCGTGGTGATGGTTTTCTCCACCTCTCTCCCCGCGATGGTCGCGTAGTGGATGATGTCTTCTTCATCCTTGGGAAGTATATTTGTGTTCATCCAGCCGTGTTCGCGGTGGTAGATCCGGACCGGTTCATCAGCGTTGTTGACGACGATCTCTTCCAAGTGGGGGTCGTCCAGGAGGAACTCTATCTCGCCCATGCCGAGGCTGGTGGTGATGACGTAGTTGGCGAACGCTTCGCGTTGGGATGGGTCGAGGTCGATGAAGACGTCGTTGATGATGTCGAGTACGTGTTCTTCGTATTCTTCCTTGATCTCGACCGTCTCTTCCTTCGTCTTCTCTTTGATGTTCGTCGTGATCTCGCTGACCACGTCATCCTTGATCTCGTCGATGACGCGAGCGGTGACGTCGCTGGTCTCGAGGCGTGAGAGTATGTAGAACGGGACGGGTTCGAGAGGTTGTTGGACGATGTCCACGTTCAGTGTGAGGGTTTCGGCGTCGAAGCTGTACTCGTCGAGATGGTCAACCGCTTCGGGTGCTTCGTCGGTCTCTTGCATGAAGTGTTCTTCGTAGTACGCGCGAACGTCCTGGTACATCGCTTTGGTCTCGTCGTCTTGCACGCGGCGGTAGTATTCGAAGAGTCCCCGGACGAGGTTGTTCGCTGCGGTGAGGTTGTTGACGTTGTTGTAGAACTTGAGTTTCTCGATGATGTCTTCCGTTTCCGCGTGTTCGAAGCCGGTCGGTGGGTCGCTGATGTATTCGAGCGTGGGGCCCTTGACGTTCACGTAGGAGAGATCGACGAGCCCTGCGTCTTGGAGATACTGTCCGATCTTCGCGATGACATGCCGTGGCGTGTCCAGCTGGTCCGCCAGGTCGAAGACCGATATGGAGCCTTCGTCTTTGACGGTGCTGAAGACCGTGTCGACCGTCGTTTCTAACATGTAATCACGTTGTTACTCGGTGCCAGTTCCTTATAAAATCTACGGTGGGTTGAGGTTGTATCCGTTGCAGTTTATGGAAGGGGCGTTGTCCGCGAAGATGTCGGTGACCAGGCAGTCCGTGCTGTTTTTCTCCCATGTTGGCAGTATGGGAGCGTTGTATTTGGGATGGGTTATGGACTCCGCTCTGATCGAGATGTTGTATATATCGTGGTTGCGGATGATCGCTTGTTGGCCGTGGAGTTCGTAGGAGACGTTGAACGAGAGTTGTATCGCTCTGTGGCGTTCCTGGTCCGCTCCGATCAGGCTGTAGTTGACGCTGATGTCATCGTCTCGCAGTGCGGGGAAGGTCGTTGTGACGCGTTGTATCTGCGCCGTTGTCGTGAGGTCTTCGGAGATGTACTGTGTGCCCTTGTGTGACCCGTTGCGCATGACCGAGGCGAGTTCAGTGTAGTTGACCGTTCCTTGTTGATCGGTGTAGTGCGTCAGGGCGAACCGTGCGCTGGTGCGGAGGGCGTGCGGGATGTCGAGGCGGTGCAGGTTGGACGCGACGTTCTTGAACAGGCTGTGCTGTGCGCGTTCCACGCGGAACTGTTCGTCCTCTT
This sequence comes from uncultured Methanosarcinales archaeon, assembly GCA_964459935.1. Taxonomy (GTDB): domain Archaea; phylum Nanobdellota; class Nanobdellia; order Woesearchaeales; family CAYNLP01; genus CAYNLP01. The sequence goes on from CAYWOP010000012.1 coordinate 11,718, forward strand.
TGACCTTGTCCACGAGGGTGAAGTAGATGGTGAGGAGTCCGAGGATGAGGAAGAGGCTTGCGAGGCTGAAGAACTGTCCGCGTTTCATCGTACCCACACCTTCGCCGTGTACACGTAGGGCCCCATCGGCGTTACGGTGCCGCTTTCTTCGTAGTAGGGGGATACTGCGCGTGATCCGATGACGAGGTAGTCGGTCCTTGGCTCGACGCCCCCGGTTTGTATCTGAGGAGGTAGCACGTCAGGGGGTGGTGTTTGGGTCTCGGGCGTGGGCGTTCCGTTCCCTTCCAGTTGATCGATGCGTGTGAGACCGATGCAGGCCTGTATCGAGCCGATCTCGTCCATCTGTAGTTGGAATGTCGCTATACCCTGCGTGTTATGAGGGGCGTTGCTCGTCATGGTGTACACGGTACTCGCCTTGCCTTGGGCCGGGGTGATGCTGAAGTTGGTGCTTGTACTGGCGAAGACCGTGTACTCCTGGTCGCCAGGGAGGGGGAGTAGGGACTGCGGGCGTTTCTTCCGGTTTGGGTCGGGGACGTCAAGGCTGGCATCGAGGCAGTTGTTGCTGCGTAGACACGTGTCGGTGGTGCAGTCCCGACACTCTTGTGTATCGCAAGCGAGGGGGATGTGTGTGGCGTTGAACGTGCAGGAGGTGGGGCCAACGGTGTCGTTCTCTGCGGTGATCGTCGCTTGGGTCGTTCCTGTGAGGCCGTTGGGTGCGGCTATGAACCGTGTGGTGTTCACCGAGACGTTAAGGATAGAGGCGTTTGCCGTGATGTTGTAGTTGCTCATGTTGGCGCCGTGGGTTTCGAAGATCTCCGTTATCGACTTGTTGAGCGTTGCTCCGTTGTGGATGAGGTACTGTTGTTGTTCTGCGCAGGTCACGTTGGTCACGATTGTGCACGTGTCTGTGCACGCTTCGTGTTCTTCCAGACCGGCTGTGCCGTCGCATGCTTCGATGACGCCGTTGCTGTTGGGTTGTTGGACGGTGCCGTCGCCGCAGTACGTGTACAGTGAGTTGTTGAACGTGCACGCGACGGTGTCGCCTTTGCGAAGCGTGACGTTGGCCG
>CAYWOP010000013.1:0-10399 GCA_964459935.1 uncultured Methanosarcinales archaeon
TACGACGATGCTGTCGTGCAGTACACCACGGACAGGGAAGACCGCCGTGAACTATCGGAGTTAGAACAAACATTACGATCCAGTACAGGAGGGGATGTCCGTGTCTACGGGCAACATATTGACGGACAGTACCCCTATGGTCGATCCATGAGTGAGGCGGCCGAGTGTCTGATAGCAGGGAAAACGAAGGACTGCGCTACCTTCGAACTCCACCGGGTTGATGTGGGGGACATGCGATTCTATTTCTAGCTAGCGTCGCTCACATGTTTCGTCCGTCAGCTTAATAAAGGATTGCTATATCGTATTCCTGCCCACCGGTAGTGCACAGAAGATCTGTGCTTACGAACCGTCAGGTTTTTGAAACCGGCCGCACTGAGCGAATCATAGGCGATGTCCCGGTGATGTAGTCCGGCCAATCATTTCGCCCTTTCGATATCCAGCGAAAAAGCAGAGGCGTGAGCCGATGATGGTAGAAGACAGGCGAATACCCGGGTTCAAATCCCGGCCGGGGCATTCATTCTCCTCTTCGTATTTCCCGGACAATTTCTTCGCTGGCGTGTGACTGCCGCCAGTATCCTACATTGTCTATGTCATATTCTTGTAACTTGGTATGGCGTAATCTGAATGTCGTTTCATCTTGTGTATATATTTCCCGATCTGAAGTGATGATGTGGCGTTCTCCTTGTTCTATGGTGGATTGTACCGCGTGCGGGGTGAATCGGTCATTCGCACTAGTGGCTAGCGTGCCGATCGGATACCCTTGTTTGGTCCAGACGTATCCGTAGAGTGGGTTTAATATCGTCGTCTTTTCGTCTTCTACGCGCTGTCGTGCGTAGTCGACGACCTCATCCATTTTATCCAACGGGGAGACCGCACTGGCTCCTTTGTCGGCTGGTTTGTGGAAGTCGTAGAACATAATCTCTAGAAAGTCGGTGTTGGGCTGCAGTCCTTCGTAGTCATAGAAACCGTGATGTTCGTATCCGTTCTCTGCGCTCCCAGCGAATCTCGGACTGACTGCAACGCCCAGTTTGTATTGGCCTTCTGGCATATTGCCGCGTAGTTCTTTCATAAACCTATTCAGTTTGGGGCTGTCTTCAGCGTATAGGTTGGTGCTCTCGAAGTCGACGAGAATACCGTCCCATCCGTGCGCTTCTACAATGTCGCGAACTTGTTGCGCCGCATCGCGGGGCTTACGCAAAACGCGGTTGATAAGCGGTTTGTTCATAGCTCCTATCATCGGCAAGATATCGTAACCGTGATGTTCTCCACGCTCTCGCACTTTTTGCAAGGTTTTGCTATTGACTCTCTGATCGATGAATACTTCATCCCTGTGTGTAAACTGGTACAGGTGGGGGTGAAACACGTCTGTGATGGGGCCGAGTGCCTCATCCCACCGATCACGGCTGACGGCTTGTTTGTACACGAATACGTTACGGTCGGTTGCCGTCGCGGTCGGTGCCGGAATCTCCGGAGTCTTGTCTGCCCCGTCTGGCGTTCTGAAACGCATCGTGTAGGGTTGTTCTCTACCCCACCATTTTCTCTTGATGGATGTACCATCTTGTGTCTCCAGCTGGACGAGGAAAGAAAATTCGTCACTCTCATACTCTCTCGCGTCGTGTGGATTGATGAAATTTGAATTCGGTATGAACGTTTCCTCTGTATCGGGAGTGTACTGGAACGTGCCGTAATGCGTACCGGTCCCATCGGTATAGACCTTCATTGTGGTGTGGCCTATGTCTATGATCTGATCTCCTAGGACTTCGTGTTTGTCATTCTGCACAGCTTTCTCGTACTCGTTGTTGACCATGAAGTAATCTACCCGAATCTCCTGTCCTGCAATTTCCTGTGCATCCTCTACTTTCAACGAAACTTCAAGGACATCGTCGGCCCGCACAGTACCGTCACGGACGCTTCGATTTCCTGGGAAACTGGTCCAGATTTTCAAATCGGTCTCGTCTTGAAGATGACCTGGCTTCGTCGGCGCTCTCGAGTTCAACTCATCGATGGTCTCTTGTGCCTCATTCTTCACCATGCGAGCGGCGGGCAGACCGAGGTGGTACGCCGCTATGGTCCCTGCTGTTATTTTCCCTCCGATTCGAATAAAGTCTCGTCTGTCCTCATCTACGGTGGACTGGTCTCGCTCGTAGATTTTTTTGAGGAGGGTTTCGCCGGCATGCCGCGCGCCGTATATGCCTGCTGTGAGAGCCGCGTATTCGTCGAGACTCCCTGTGGTTTCGAATGCGACCTCTGGAATTCCGCCCAAAACTAGTTCACCAAGACCGTAGTGAGTGAGAGCTGCTGCACTGTACGCGCTCCAGCGTTGCATCCTGGAATCGATGCGTTCACCTACTTTTTTCATCCCATCGGGGCCGAAGGCGGCCGCTGCGCTGAAGACACCTGCTCCAAAGGTGCCGGTGTTAAGCGTTTTTGCTATGATTTCAAGGCCGCCGACTGTTGCGCCCGTGCCGATTGTTGCTGCATTGATCCAATGAGCATTTTCTTCATACATGTTGCTGATGAAATTTGTTACGTGTGAGGCTTTATTGAAACTCCAGTTGGTGATTCTATCAAGGGTTGAGGTGTGAGAATTTCCGGGCCTGCTTGAATCATTTAGCTTGTCATCCAAACTATTACCAGCCATGTTTTGTATCGATTGGAAACACCACTTATAAATCTTTATATTTTTGTTATGCTTGAATAGTAAAGAGGGGTAGTTGGGGTGCTGAGTCTGCTTCTCAAACATTGCTGAAAACCTATTTTCACCGAACGACACTTTTATATCCACATCGATTGTAAAAGGAACGAGGTGATACTGATGGAGAAGTACATAGCATTCGGAGCGATTATACTATCGATCGTCGCGCTCGTATTCGCGACGGCCGGCGGTTCAGCCGAGCAAGAGCAGGAGAATACGTTACAGGTGTCCGGCGATGCAGAACTTTCCTACGCACCTGACAAGGCCACGGTACTCGTAGAGGTCACCGCGCGTGACCAGGACGCGGCCGCAGCGCAGTCGAGCGTGGAGCAGCGCGGCAACGCCGTACTGCAAGCGCTCGAGGACCAGGGCTACACTGTTGAAACCCAGAGCTTCTCAGTGAACCGACGTTCACGGTACAACCCACGCACCGAGGAAGAGGAGTTCGAGGGCTACGAAGCGAGCCACGTGCTGAAGGTGACGACGCAGTCGGTCGACACGGCTGGAGATATCATCGACACGAGCTTCGCGAACGGCGCGGACCAGATCCGGTCCGTCGAGTTCGGTCTGAGCGACTCGAAACAGGAAGAAGCGCGTCGCGAAGCACTGAAGACCGCCGGCGAGGAAGCCCGTGGCAAAGCGCAAGACTTGGCGAGTGCGATGGGTGTCAGCCTCGGCTCTCCTATGTCCATTTCAGAGTCCAACTACCGGTTCGTGCCCGCCCGAGCAGAGAGCTACGCAGCCGATGCTGGCGGTGGCGCCGCGGCGCGCACGAAGGTTTCTCCGGGTGACGTGACGGTGAACGCGCAGATCAGCGCGACGTACCACCTGGGATAATCTTTTATACCTTCTTTTTCTCTTTCTCTCTATGTTGAACGTGGATAAACTCATCGGCGTCGTCGAGGAAGCTGGGTCTATCGCTCTCGATTTCTACCGTGGCTCGTACGACGTGTCGGAGAAGGATGATGGGACGATCGTGACGGAAGCGGACTACGCGGTGAACGACTACCTCCTGGAGGAACTTCCTGACTATCCGGTCCTTTCTGAGGAGGGTGGCCGGGGAGACCGCTTTGATAGTGATACTGTGTGGATCGTCGATCCCATCGACGGGACGAGCCAGTTTCACAATAAGCACGGACAGTTCAAGATCTATGTGGGCCTCGCTCAGCGAGGAGAACCGGTGGCAGGATTCATCCACGCCCCGTTGATCGACACTATCTATTACGGGGTACAGGGCGAGGGCGCGTACGTGCGTCGGAACGGCGAGGAACGACCGCTCTTGTTCAGCGACGCAGATCCCTATACGGTTATCTTCCGTGAGGAACGTGAAGATCTCGTTGGCCTGTTCCATAAAAAGACGGATATGACAGCGTCGCGAGCAGGATTCTCATCGATCTTCATCCTCGACGGACTGTACAACGCGAAGGTCACGGTGCAGAGCGAAGGCGCGGAGTGGGACAACTGCGCCCCGCATGCGATCCTCAGAGAAGCAGGGGGTCGGTTGACCAGGGTCACCGGTGAAGAGGTGCAGTATAACAAGAAAGAGCCGATCGTTCGCGGCACCGTGAAGAGCGACGGGCGGCGGCACGAGGAGATCGTGTCGACCGTCGACGCTCGGTGACAATCACCACAACTTTTATAAACAGTACAGCTATCTCCAACGTACGCAATCACCACCCTTCTAGTCACGCACCGCGTGGCGAGGCTCGCGCCGTACGTTCATTCCAGGACGTGGTAACACATGTCTTGAGTGGTAGGAGTGTCCTTGTGAATTCCTTAGCAAGCTTTGCGATGCCGTACCAAGGATCAGCCTCCATCGGAGGCGGGTCGGTGCGTTCGAGCCGCGATTCAGTTGCTCGTGCCGACAATTCGATTCCCGTTTGTCTTCAGCTCTGCTGAAGGCACTCAGGAATTGCGAAGCAATTCCCGTTGGGAACAGCTCTGCTGTGACCTCAAAAATCCGTTTTCGGATTTTTGCCTCATTTGAGGCGGGAATTCGTAGAATTCCCGTTGTCTTCAGCTCCGCTGAAGGCAGTCAGGAATTTGCGTAGCAAATTCCCGTTGATCCTGCGGGAGATGCCTGCTATGGGAATCCGATTAAGCCATGCGAGTCAGGGGAGCTTTGCTCACCGGCGAATCGCTCAGTGACACGTCGGTAACCTACCCTTGGGACGGGGATAAGCTCGGGAAACTGAGTCTAAGCCTCGATACGGAACTTCTCCTGGAATGGGTTGTTCCGGAAACTGTTGCCTAAGGATGGGCCGGCGGCCGATTAGGTCGTTGGTGGGGTAACGGCCCACCAAGCCGCAGATCGGTACGGGCCATGAGAGTGGTAGCCCGGAGAGGGACCCTGAGACATTGGTCCCAGCCCTACGGGGTGCAGCAGGCGCGAAACCTTTACAATGCACGAAAGTGTGATAAGGGGATTCCCAGTGCCCACGCAATGCGTGGGCTTTTCTACAGGGTAAAGACCTGTAGGAATAAGTGGTGGGAAAGACCGGTGCCAGCCGCCGCGGTAATACCGGCGCCACGAGTGGGCATCGCGGTTATTGGGCCTAAAGCGTCCGTAGCCGGTCCCGTACGTCCTTTGTGAAATCGTCGTGCTCAACGCGATGGTGTGCAGAGGATACGGCGGGACTCGAGACCGGGATGGGTCAGAGGTATTCCGTGGGGAGCAGTAAAATGCTATAATCCACGGAGGACCACCGATGGCGAAAGCATCTGGCTAGAACGGGTCTGACGGTGAGGGACGAAAGCCAGGGGAGCAAACGGGATTAGATACCCCAGTAGTCCTGGCCGTTAACGATGTGGGCTAGGTGTTGCGCAATTTACGGGATTGCGCAGTATCGAAACGAAGGTACTAAGCCCACCGCCTGGGAAGTACGGTCGCAAGGCTGAAACTTTAAGGAATTGGCGGGGGAGCACCACAAGGGGTGCGGTGTGCGGTTCAATCTAACTCAACATAGAGAATCTCACCAGAGCCGACAGCAGGATGAAGGTCACTCTGAAGGGGTTACCTGACAAGCTGAGAGGTGTTGCATGGCCGCCGTCAGCTCGTGCCGTAAGGTGTCCACTTAAGTGTGGCAACGAGCGAGACCCGTGTCTTCAGTTGCTAGCAGCCGCTTGTCGGGACTGAGCACACTGAAGAGACTGCCCTGGAAACAGGGAGGAGGGTGCGGGCAACGGTAGGTCTGTATGGCCCGAATGCTCTGGGCTACACGCGCGCAACAATGGTAGGGACAATCGGACGCGACCCCGAAAGGGGAAGCCAATCCTCGAAACCCTACCTCAGTACAGATCGAGGCTTGCAACTCGGCCTCGTGACGCCGGAATCCCTAGTAATCGGAGGACAGTATCTTCCGGTGAATACGTCCCTGCTCCTTGTACACACCGCCCGTCAAGTCAACCGAGCAGGGTCTCGGTGAAGCGCGGCTTTGTAGGTCGTCCTGAACCGAGACTCAGTGAGGTGGACTAAGTCGTCACAAGGTAGCCGTGGGGGAACCCGCGGCTGGATCACCTCCTTTTCCCTTTCCTGTAAAGGAAGGTGGGACACACTCCTACCTTTTTTATGCTCACCAGCATTCACGAGTTTCAACGAGCATGCATATTCACGGGCTCGTAGCTCAGCGGCGAGAGCGCCGCCCTTGCAAGGCGGAGGCCCCGGGTTCAAACGATGGTCGCGTCAGCGATCGTCTGAACGTCCCGGCGAGTCCAGTTCGGACCGGCTGACGCCGGCGAGCCCGTTCATCGGACGCGTCATAGCGAATGTGACGTGTCATCGGCTGAGACATCACGTTGATGACGCCACGCATAGGTAGCCAGTTGACACACCTTACGCTGTTAGGTGGACGGCTAGGCTCAACCGGCGACGAAGGACGTGACAAGCTGCGATAAGCCCGGGCGAGGCGCATGTAGCCATCGAACCCGGGATCTCCGAATGCGACATCGCCATCGAAGCCGTCAGGCTAGCGAACGCGGAGAATTGAAGCGTCTTAGTATCCGCAGGAAAAGAAATCGTAACGAGATGCGGTTAGTAAGGGCGACTGAACGCCGTATAGGGCAAACTGAACTCTCCTTCTGCGAGGAAGGAGGGGATGTGGTGTTGTAAGGCTGCCGTGCGCTGCCCGGCGGGCGATCGTAAGTTCCCTGGAACGGGACGCGAGACAGGGTGATAGCCCCGTGCGAGTAGCTCACCGGGTAGCAGGCAGTTCCTTGAGTACCGTCTCTTGGATATGAGGCGGGAAGCCGGGAGGCACGTACTCCCAACCCTAAACACGTGTTGAGTCCGATAGCGAAGAGTACCGTGAGGGAACGCTGAAAAGAACCCCTGTCGGGGAGTGCAAAGACCCTGAAACCTAGCAGTTATCGTGGGATACGCATCTTCGGATGTGTATCGTCCGTTTTGAATAACGTGCCAGGGAGTGTATCTACGTGGCGAGGGTACCGTTGCAGGGACCCGAAGCGAAAGCACAACTCCGCAGTTCACGAGGGAGGCGGTGTGAAAACGCCGTGAGTCACGTGGGTATGACCCGAAACCGGACGATCTACTCTTGGGCAAGGTGAAGCCCCCGTAAAAAGGGGTGGAGGCCTGCAGAGGTTCTGCGTGCAAGCGTTCTTCTGACTCAAGAGTAGGGGTAAAAAGCCAATCGAGTCCGGTGATAGCTGGTTCCTGTCGAAGTTGGCCGCAGTCAAGCCTGAGGCGAGGTCGCTGGAGAGGTAGAGATACGGATACGTGGTTAAGGCCGCGAGAGCGGTCGACCTCGTGTCCAACTCCGAATGCTTCAGCGCCGTAGACCCTCGGAGACAGGGGTCCCGGGGTAAGCCTGGGCTCCGAAAGGGGAACAACCCAGACCGTGGTTAAGGTCCCTAAGAGTTGGTTGAGTGTGAAAGGCACAAGACTGTTCGTGGCCGAAGACAGCGAGGAGGTTGGCTTAGAAGCAGCCACCCTTTAAAAAGTGCGTAACAGCTTACTCGTCGAGGTCGCGGGCGTCTAAAATGTACGGGGCTAAACCAGCCACCGATACCATGGGCGTCCCATCAGGACGTGGTAGGCAGGCGTTCAGCGGGGGCAGAAGCATGCGTGAGAGCGTGTGCGGACCCTGTTGAAACGAGAATCCTGGCGAGAGTAGGATCAGAGTGCGGTGAGACTCCGCATCACCGTAAGGGCAAGGGTTCCTCGGCAATGCAGATCAGCCGAGGGTTAGTCGGTCCTAACCCGTCTCCTAGCCGGAGTTCGCGGGAAGGGGAAACAGGTTAATATTCCTGTACTGCAAGCGTACACGCGGTAACGCAAGCCGTGTTTCCGACGTTTCTGGCTAGGTCCACACGTACTCTGTGCGTGCTAATGGGGGTAACCCCGTGGAGTCTCGTAACGAGGAGAAGCGGGTGACATCCCAGAACGGCCGGGGTTGCCCGGTTGGACTGATGCCCGGAACCCCTGAAAAGGGAACATGGATGGATCGCTTGTATCCGTACCCAGAACCGGCACAGGTGCCCCTAGGTGAGTAGCCTGAGGTGTGAAGGGAGAAACTGGTTGAGGGAATTCGGCAAATTGGCCCCGTGCCTTCGGCATATGGGGTCCCTGCTTTGGTCTCGTGCCAGAGCAGGGCGCAGTGTCTTGGGAGGTCCGACTGTTTAACAAAAACGTAAGGAACTGCTAAGCCGCAAGGCCTTGTATAGTTCCTGACGTCTGCTCAGTGCCATTACCTAAACTCCCCGTTCAGGGGGATCAAGGGCTGGTAAACGGCGGGAGTAACTATAACTCTCTTAAGGTAACGAAACGCCTTGCCGTTCAATTGACGGCCCGCATGAATGGCGTAACGAGATCTCCACTGTCCCCAACCAGAGCCCTCCGAACACTCTTTTCCGGTGCAAAGGCCGGAGACTTCCAGTGGGAAGCGAAGACCCCGTGAAACTTTACTGCAGCCTGTAGCTGCGGTGTGAGCCCTAGTATACAGCGTACGTGGGAGCCATCGAAGCGCACACGCCAGTGTGCGTGGAGGCGACAATGTAACACCACGTTCTAGGGCTCGCGCTGCTAACCGTCGGGACACCTACAGGTGGGCAGTTTGGCTGGGGTGGCACGCTGTCGAAAAGGTATCGATAGCGCCCAAAGGTCGGCTCAGACGGGTCAGGAATCCGTCGTGGAGTGCAAGAGCAAAAGCCGGCCTAACTGTGCCCTGAATCTGAAGGGGCGCAGTAGGGAAACCTTGGTCTAGCGAACCCCAATGGCTCCTACGTGGGGCCTTGGTATGACCGAAAAGTTACTCCGGGGATAACAGAGTTGTCGCGCCCGAGAGCCCCTATCGACGGCGCGGCTTGCTACATCGATGTCGGCTCTTCCTATCCTGGCCGTGCAGAAACTGTGATGACCGTAGTTACTGCCTGTTGAGCAGATCTGTAAGCGGCCAAGGGTAGGGGTGTTCACCCGTTAAAAGGGATCGTGAGCTGGGTTCAGAACGCTGTGAGGCAGTTTGTTTGATATCTACTGGAAGTGTCGTAGTGTCTGAGAGGAAGGATCCACTAGTACGAGAGGAACGTGGGTTCGGCGCCACTGGTCTACCGGTTGTCCTACAGGGCAGGCCGGGCAGCTACGCGCCACGGGGTAAGTGCTGAAAGCATCTAAGCACGAAACCCACCTCGAAAAGAGACACTTCTGGGCTCCCATACAAGATGGGTTCGATGGGACCGGTGTGTACGTGCCGAGCTGCTGCGAGGCATTCAGCACGCGGTTACCAACCGCTCCTCTGTTAACTGGCTACTTGCGTGGCATCATCCTTTTCTTTCTTTTTCCGCGCTCTCTTTTTTCTAATGACGAATTCTTTTCTATATTGTAAATAATTGCTGGCGACGTCCGTCGTAAAAGATATAAAAAAGGAGGTAGTAGCAGAGGGTATGAGATGGGGTTGGGTAGCACTCGTACCGATAGTCCTGCTCGTCGCCTGCGCGCAGACCTCCACGGATACGCCGAGCGGCGCGGCGACGGCGGAGCAAGTAGAGATCACGGAACGGGACGTGGTCCCGCTGCTCTTCAACGAGTCGCTCAACAGTACCCAAGTCACGGTTCGGGGCGTCCAGCTCGGCGATAGCAAGCAGAACGTCACAGCGGCGCTCGGTGCGCCGTACAACTTCACCCGGTTCGACGACGTCCTCAATTACTACTACCGCGGCGGCAACGGGACCGCGTTGATCGTACACATGGAGAACGAGACCGTTACCCGCATCACGTTGCAGCAACCGTTCAACGAGCAGCTGCACGGGAAGACCGTGATAAACGAAACGAAGTCGGGTATCTATCGGGACCTCGGCCTGCCCGACAGCAAGGATATCGCGTTCAAGTACATCATCTTTGAATACGAAAAAGAGGGCGTTGAGATCATCACGTTTCGTGGTGACGAGTTCGGCTTCAGTCTGCTCCCGCCCGACAAGGTGAGTGAGAGCATCCGCGAACCCAGGTATCAGAAGCGGATACCGTTCGGTGGCGAGGTTCAGCTACAGTAGCTACTCATCTGCGAGGACGACTGAGTCATACTGCTCCGCTGGTGTGCCGCGAGAGAGGGGTACGTCGTTGTCTTCAAGGAGCGGTATGGTCACGTCACCTATACGCTGATACCTCAATAGATTATCGTCCTTTCCCGGCTCGAACCATCTCCTCTGCCTCCCGATTCCCTTGTCTGGCTGCGCCCCATAAACGGCAATACCCAC
>CAYWOP010000013.1:10409-11711 GCA_964459935.1 uncultured Methanosarcinales archaeon
ATACACCTCAGGCGTATGACCGATATCTTCGGGACTGCGATCGGTGCCGGTGGTGTCGTACACGATAACAGGATCACCTGGTTGGAGGAACTCATCCCTCCACTGATCGTGCACTGCTTCATCTAACGAACTGAACGAGTCGTACTCGCCGTCAAGATCGCCGTGCGGCTGATTCTTAACTCCGTGTGCTCGTGGAAGATCCGGCATAACGACGTTCCAGAGACCGGTACGTTCGAAGACCATCCCCACCACATATTCATCAACACCATCCTGTATGTCTCGTTGGATAGCAGGATCGAGCGATGCGAACGAGATCCTTACCCGACTCTCAAACGGGGCTTCGTACTCCTGTTCTAACCGACGTACCTCTTCTGCAAGTGAACCGAAGATTTGCTCGTCTGTTTCCATGTAACGGTAAAAACAGACAGGTTTTATATGCGTATGTAACCGACGAAAAGGGACGAAAACCAGCAATTTTTAAGTCCGGTTGCAGTCACGCAGATTATGCACATCCTCGGCATCGAATCCACCGCGCACACGTTCGGCGCCAGCGTGATCCAGGGCGAAGAGATTTTGAGCAACGAGAGCTCTTCATACACGACCGAGCAAGGCGGCATCGTACCGTCCGAGCTCTCCGAACATCATTACAGGCAGTGCAAACCCATCCTGGAACAAGCACTGCAGAACGCCGATACGAGCATCGAGGAGATCGACGCGATCGCCTACAGCCGGAGCCCGGGCATCGGCAACGCCTTGCGCATCGGCTGTCTCGTCGCCAAGAGCCTCGCGATGCATTACAGTCTTCCTATGATCGGAGTGAACCACTGCATCGCACACCTCGAGATCGGACGGAAGGAGTGCGACGCGGCCGATCCCGTCCTGCTCTACGTGAGCGGAGCGAACACGCAGGTCATCGCGTACAACCACGGTCGATACAGGGTCATAGGAGAAACGCTCGACATCGGGCTCGGAAACTTTCTCGACAAATTCGCAAGAGATCTGGAACTGGGCTTCCCGGGCGGGCCGAAGGTCGAGGAACTCGCCGAACAGAGCCAAGAGTACATCGAACTGCCATACGTGGTGAAGGGCATGGACACGAGCTACTCCGGCCTGCAGACCAACCTCAGGCACAAGATCGAGAGCGGTGAATACACCCGAGAAGCGCTGTGCCATAGCGTACAAGAGACCGCGTTCGCCATGATCGTCGAAGTCGCGGAACGGGCCATGGCGCACCTCGGCAAGGACCAGTTAGTCCTGGGCGGCGGGGTCGCGTGCAACGAACGGTTGCAGGAGATGTGCCGG
>CAYWOP010000014.1:0-246 GCA_964459935.1 uncultured Methanosarcinales archaeon
GTACCCACGTCAGGAACGCTCCGCACAGGTCTTCGTCACAGCGGGCCAGGTCACCACGACGCGCACAAACGCGAGCAGCGGTGGTAACGTCCAGACACAGCAGGTCAACCCGATCGCGGTGGGCCTCGCAGTCCTGGACACCAACGCACCCGCCGTGGGATCGGAGAACATGATCTCCGTCGGTGGACCAGCCGTGAACCAAGTATCCGCGGAGCTCGAGGGCGTTGACTACCCGGCGACGGGTCA
>CAYWOP010000014.1:256-11535 GCA_964459935.1 uncultured Methanosarcinales archaeon
CGAGGAAGGCATGGCGAAGATCAAGCTGTACGAGGACCAGAACGCGCTCCTCGTCGCTGGCTACGGTCCACAGGACACGCTCGGCGCGAGCTACGTCCTCGCGGACCACGAAGACTACAACCTCCAAGGCGATGAGGTAGAAGTCAGCGTGGCCAGCCTGGACAGCATCTCCGTCAGCCCGGTCAGCGGTTCTGACTCCGGCATGGGTGGCCAGTAACTACCCACCAATTTTTTCTCTCTTTCTCTTTCTTTTTACACAAAACATATAAGGACACAGCTCCACGGCTACTATGATGCGGCGCACACTCCTCTTCATCGTACTCCTCCTCACACTCACACCAGCACTAGGTACCCTACAGGACTATCCGGAACCGTTCGTCACGAACGGCGTGCTCAATGCTAAACTAGTTGTAGGAGAGAACGCCGCGACCAGTGATGTGATCGGGGGTATCGACATCGCAGCGGGACTCGTCGCCGAAGCACAGACCGACCTCACGCTCGGCGGAGCAGGCTCCCTCACAGGATCACGCATCGGAGTGCTCGACACGAACGCCCCGGAGCTCGGTGAGGAACCGATGATCGTCGTCGGAGGGCCCTGTGCGAACAGCGTCGCCGCGGAACTCATGGGATACCCACAACCATGCCGGAAAGACTTCAACCCGGGCATCGCAAAGATCCAGTACTATCCACAAGACGAAGCGTTACTAGTAGCAGGGCTTTCCGCGCAGGAAACGCTCGCCGCGAGTTATGTGGTCGCGGATCACCAGGATTATAACCTGACGGGGAACGCGATGGAGGTCACCATCGCGGAGGCCGGCGTGTTGAACATCCGACAGGTCGAGTAATGTTTAAAACGTAGCGGTACCGGTGTAGCTGTATGCGTCGCATCCTCATTTGTTTCGTACTGACGGCAACGTTGGTCACTGCTTCGTGGTACACCGTGGGAGAGAACATAACCGCGGGCGATCGTTCCTATACGGTAGGGTACGCGTCGGATCGCGTGGTGTTCCAAGGAAAGGATAGGAGCGTCGTGGTCGACGAGGGCAAGTGTGAGCAGCACGGGTGGTACGAGTTCTGTTTTTCACAAGTACAAGATGATGTCAGTGACGAACGGGTGGAGTTCGTGAACGGGTCGATGCTTGAAGCTGTCCGTGTAAGTATCGACGAGCGAGGACCGGATCTTTCCTTGACCCGGTCGGTGAACCGGTCACTTCGCGTCGGGCAAACGTCCATGGTCAACGTTACCGTTGAAAACAGTGGGTCCGTCGGTACCGAGTTCACGTACACAGATTCGTATCCTGACACGGTGTGGATCAACGGTGTGCAAGAGCACAGGTTCGTGCACCGAGCGGGTATCAGTCCGGACTCGACGCAGTCGTTCACGTACAACTTCACACCGATCGACTCGGTGAACAGGACCGACACCGCTAACGCTACGTACATGTATAGCGGCGTGGAACGCACGGTGAACGACACGGTCCGGTTCGTCACGGAGGAACCGTTCGACCTGTCCATCTCCGCACCGATACATAACGGTTCCCTGGGAGATCGAGTCTCGGTGAACGTGTCCTTGACCCCGGAACGGAACGTGTCGCACCGCTTCTCGTTCGATAGCAACATGCGCCTCGTCTCGGGCAAGGAAGTGTACACGGGCCGGGGGAACGCGACGGTGCAGTACCTGTCAACGTATAAGAAAGGACCGGGCGTGCAGTTCGTGAACATGACCGCGACGGTAAACGACGACGGGAACCGATACACGGAGCGGTTTGCGACATCGACAAACGTGTCCGTCGATCCTCTCGTGGTCAACGCGTCGGTCACTCCGTCGGTGGTGAACGGCGGCGACGTTGTACGTGTGAAAGCGTCGTGGCCGCCGCGTTTCAACGTGACCCGCAGCACGGTCGAGGCCTTTGAAGAGTCGTATGAGATGAACGGGTCTGTCCGGATACCGACGCCGCGCGTCGAGAGAGCACGGAACGCGACCGTTACCGCGACGGTTACATATATGATCGGTGGATACCGGTTTACCAGTACAGACAGTGCGCGTGTGTCGCTCCGCCCCGTACCGGCGAACTTGTCACTGGATGTGAACGCTCCTTCCACCGTCGCTCCAGGGCCGGTGACGGTCACGGCACGTGTGGACAACGCGGGCGTGGAGGAAGAGGCGGTACTTGTGGTGGGGGACGAGCGGTTCAACGTGTCCGTTCCGGAGAACAGTTCTGTGGAGCGGTCCGTCACTACCCCGTTGACAGATGATACGAGGTTCAACGTGTCACTGCGGAGCGGGAACGTGACATTGCGTGACACCGTCTGGGTGCGTGTGGAGCAAGACCGTTCCAGCTCGAAAGGGTTCTGGTCGTTCCTGTCCTGGCTGTGGTACCCCCATCTTCGTGGATGATCAGGCCTTGAGAGCTCTGGTCATGCGTAGCATCGCGGAGCTTCCCGTGGACGACCCTGGTCTCTGCGTCGTTCGTGACACGGTCTGTTCACGACGTTCTCGTATCTACCTGGGCAACAGGGGGTTTCTTGTGTTCCTGTATACCTGTTCCGACGCATTTGCGATGTAGAAGATCAGCCGCTTGAAAATATTTTAAAATGCTCCTCGTGATATTGGAACTATGGTACGTACGGAGCATCTACTACTCACCGTCATCGCCGTGGTGAGTGCGGTGCTCGTCGCTTCCATCCATCTGTTCTACACGGCTCCCGTGACGACTATCGGGACGGATTCGGAATCCACGCATCTCTTCCCGTATCACGTCGATGAGTGGCAACACCTGGCACTGTCACAGTACATACTGGAAGAGGGACGACTCCCGTTTGTCAACCCGTACATCGATTCACAACCGTCGAAGCAGAACTTCGAAGTCGGGTTTCACGTGGTGACCGCGTTGTTCCTCGCATTCGTCCCGTTCGATCCGGTGCGGGCGTACGCGTTTCTTCCCGGGTTGTCCATGGCGGCAAGCACCATCGCTATGTTTTACACGCTTCGCTCGCGGTTTTCGGCGAGGACGAGCTTGTTCGGCGCGGCATTGCTGCCGTTCGTGCCCAGCTCGGTGAATATTACCGGTTTCTGGTTCTTCACCCCGCTTTCGGCGTCCATCCCGGCGGTTTTGTTCTTGCTCGGGTATTACCTTCGTCACGGCCGAGATGTGTGGTTCTACACCGGTTCACTCTTGCTCTTCCCCGTGTATCCCCCGTCGTTTTTCTTTTTGCTGTTCACGGTCGCGGCTCATGTGTTCATCACCGGGACGTACGGTGATCGGCTCTTCGTGGCGAGTGGAATGAGCTTCGTGGCAGTCGCGGTCGTACTGTTGCAGGACGTGGCAATGTTCACCCGGTCTTGGCAGCAAACGTTCGCCGTCGAGTATTTCCCGTTCACCCTTATAAGCCCGGTGATCTCGTTACTGGCAGTACTCGGACTGTTGCAGGTATTGGAGGATTCGTCGGTGTTCCTTATCTGGCCTGTTATCGCGGGCGTACTGCTCGTCCTGTTCGCACTGTTCGATCTCTCCGTGTTGATACCGTATCCTCGTGCCTTGTATTACTTCTTGATCGGTCTCGTCCCGCTCGCGGCGGTCGGTCTTGAAACCGTTGTTGATGGTGACGTTGTCACACGGTACGCCGTGGTGGGGGCGATGGCGGTCTTGCTCCTTATTCCGTATCACAGCGTGGATGATGAACGGTTCAAACTGCAAGATTTTATCTCTGAAGATGACTATGATTTGTTACAACGTTTCGATGCGGTCGCGGAGGATAACGCGACGGTCTTGGCCCAACCGCATTTCGCGAGTACCATTTACCCGGTCACAGAAAGTCGTGTTGTAGCGCTTCCTGACTCACTCCTTGCCTACGGTGATGCGCGCACGTATCGGCGGTTCGTGAAGGGAGGGTGTGGGGTGAAGCGCTCGATCGCCTCGTCGCATGGCGTTGATTATGTGATCACGGAGAGAGCGTTCGAATGCGACGATTTCCACGGTGTCACTGCTAACAGCCGATTTGCGTATCGGGTGGGGTCGTAGATGATGCTGATATGCTGGTCCGAAGTCGGCGTGTGGAGAAGACGACTACCCGACGTTCCGTTCAGTTGGTTCGTACTTTCATTTCTTCAGGTTTTCCCTGCGGTTGGACACGGTTCTTTCGGACATATACGATCATTTCTTCGTAGCTTTTTGACTTTTCCGTTCGTATCGCTGCCAGGGGTTGTGGCGTCGTTGCCTATAGTCCGTTTGACCAAATGCTTTCACATCGTATGGGTAAAAAGGCTTTGTTGCCCGCTGGGAGACATGGGATGAAGGTTGCAGTTGTTAATACGGTAGATGGTGATGGGGTGAAAGGGGGGAATCAGTTACTGACTGAACGACTGTATCAAGAGTTGAAGGTTCGTACAGGACACGACGTGGATATGCACTGGTTGCCAAGTGTGGGAAGCGTACGTGGGCTTGTCCAATCGTATGTGACGGCGATGGCGTTGGACGTCTCCGGATACGACGCCGTGGTTTCGATGAAGTTCCCGTCGTTCACTGTTCAGCACCCTCGTCATCTATGTCTTCTAAACCATCGTTGTAAAACATTTTACTCAGACTGGGACCGTACGCTTGAACGTCACTCAGCATCGGTTCCCCTGCTTCGTGTATTACGTCGTGCACTTCATTGGTATGATACACGCTGTCTACGGAACGTTAACGTGCTCGCACAGTCTGAGACGATCCGAGATCGTATTGCAGCAGCGGATATACAAGCGGAGGTATTGCATCCTCCGTCTCCGCTTTCAGGCCTGCATGCCGAGAGTTATGACTACGTGCTGGTTCCCAGCCGGTTGGATGACCGTGGTAAGCGTGTTTCGCTCGCTCTGGATGCCATGGAACACGTGCAGGACGTCAGTATGGTCGTGACGGGAACGGGACCGGACGCCGAGATGCTGCAGGAGAGAGCCGCTGAGGATGTTCGTTTTACTGGTCATGTGAGTGACGATCGCATGGTAGACTTATACGCGGATGCGCTCGTAGTGCTGTATCCTGCTCGGGACGAGGATTATGGTCTTGGTGTAGTGGAAGCGTTCAAGGCGGAGACTCCCGTGGTAGCCTGTACGGACGCGGGTGGTCCGTTGGAGTTTGTGGAGGACGGACGGAACGGGTATGTTACTGAGCCGGAATCTACTGCGGTTGCGGAGGCGCTGCAGTCACTCGTGGATGATATTGGGAAAGCGCGTCGCTTCGGCCAGGAGGGTAAAAGCCGGGTTTCGGATATCTCATGGGAGCGCTACGTTCAGGCTGTGAATGAACGGTTAGAGGCGATGGAGGAACCTCGATGAATATCTTGTATATCACGATTGACTCGCCGTGGCATGACGCACACGGTGGTCTCGCCTCGTATTATGAAGATCTGATTCCGGAAGTTCTAAGGCGTGGTCACACCGTTCATATTGTTTCCTTCCTCGAAGAACCCGGTACGGAGTACGAGAGCGAGTTCCGTGACGGTGTGATGATTCATACCGTGAACCTCGCTGATTACGGGTTGATCAGACAGGCAGCGAATAACACGCTTGCTCATCTCGGTCACTTCACGAACAATCTTCCGTTCATCCTCCACGGGATGTATACGGCAGTACAGGACATACTCAACACGTTTCACATCGATGTGATAGAATGCGACGATGGATACGGTATGCCGCTTATCACAGCTTGGTCGGACGTTCCCGGACTTGTGCGCATACACCCAGCTTCTGCCCCGATTCGGGCAGTGAACAGTCGCGTGGCTGAGTTTTCCCATATCGTGGACCGTTGGGAGACATGGTGTATGTACACCGTGGAGCGCGCTGGATTACGGCGCAATCCCAAGTTGGTGGCCAACAGTCATGCGACGAAGGATTTGATCGGAAATATGTTCCCAATGGACATGGATATTCGTGTAGTGTATCCCCCAGTCCGCGATCTGTCGGCGGAATCGATACAAGTCGAATACCCCTTCGTACTGTTTTATGGCCGTATCGAGCCTCGCAAGGATCCGATGACGGCTGCGCGAGCCATGCGTTTGGTGATGAGTGATCGTGACGAAATCCATTTCGTCATTGCGGGAAGTGTGAGTCATGCCTTCGAACACATCCTTGAAGAAATTTTGGACTTGTTGGAACCGTTTCAAGATCGTGTACATTACGTAGGAGATGTTGCTCGCGAGCGCGTTCTTCGTTACGTCTCGGTTGCGGAGTGCGTCGTGGCATCAAGTATTTGGGAGCCGTTTGGATACGTCTGTGCTGAGCCAATGATGCTGGGTACACCGGTAATAGCCACGGCTGCGGGCGGGTTTGAGGAGCAGATTGACAAGCCGAGAGGGAACGGGTTTCTCTTTCCACCTCGTGATGACGAGGCACTTGCGGATCGGATACAACATGTTTTGTCTTTATCGCCTGAGGAACGTGCATCTGTTGCGGAAGCTGCTAGGGACCGGGCTCGTCGGTTCCGGCCGGAGCGGATCGCGGATGAGATGTTGGAGCACTACCGCGATCTTGTGCCCGGTTAAAGTAGGTTACAGCGTTTTGTAGTGTTCTACTGCTATCTCGGGTTCGTCGTCGCAGACGACGCGTCCCTCTTCGAGGCAAATGGCCCGGTCGCAGAACGATTCTATGAGTTCAAGGTCATGACTGGCAAGGATGATGGTCTTTCCTGCTTCCTTGAATTCATGCATCGCCTCGTGGCATAGCGGTCGGAATTCCTTGTCGCCGACGGCGAATATCTCGTCGAGTACGAGTACGTCCGGGTCGACGTGTACCATGACCGCGAAGGCGAGCCGTGCGGTCATGCCCGAGCTGTACTTTTTGATCTTGGTATGGCGGAACCGCTCTACACCTGCCATGGTGAAGATGTCGTCTAGTCGATCGCGTATCGTTGTTCGGGGCGTGTCGAGTAAGGCGCCGTAAAGGTAGCAGTTTTCTTCTCCCGTCAGGTCGGGGTGGAAGCCGATTTTGAGATCGAGGACGGATGCTACGTTTCCGTCTACGCGGATACTCCCCTCTGTAGGGGGAGTGATGCCGCTGATGAGTTTCATGAGGGTTGTTTTGCCGGAGCCGTTCTCTCCGACCAGTCCTGTAGTCGTTCCTTTTTCGAGGGTGAGCGTAACGTCATCCACTGCGTTGATCGCGTCTATGTTGTCTCCGTGTACGGTCCGGAGGAGCCAGGTGAGCACTGTGTCTGTGTCGCTGGCGGGTATGGTGTAGCGTTTCGTAACGTTTTCAAGGCGTATCATAACCGTTCGATGTGCCTCCGTGCGGTGGTGGTAAATGCTATGTAGCCGATGATGCATATCGTTATTGTCATCGCTGCGGTGATCGCTATTTGCTCCCACGATGGTGCGAAGTGGTAGAGGACGAGGTTCCGCGCATCGACCATGTAGCGGGTGATCGGGTTGAGCATGTAGTAGGGTTCGAACCATGTAGGCACGTTTTCCATTGGGTAGACGATGGGTGTTGCCCAGAACAATGTTTGGAGTGTGACATCCCAGAGGTGGCTGAAGTCGTCGAAGCGGATGTAGAGTATGCCGGTGAGAAGTGTCGTTCCGTAGACGAACAGGAAGAGTATGGGGGTTACGAGGAGGAAGTAGAGAGCGTGAATGGTGGGTGGGAGGCCTGATATGAGATAGATGATGAAGAAGACCGCGAGTTTGATCAGGAAGGAAGCGTAGCTGTGCACGCACGTGCTGAGGACGACGAGCCTTGGTTTCACGTTTATCTTTTGTAATAGGTTGGATTTTTCGTTGAGACTTTTCATCACGTCTTTAGTGGCGTCGGCAAAGAAGTTCCACACGACGAGTCCGAGGAGGATGTAGAGGTGGAAGTTGGGTATGTCAACTTGAAGGAAGTAGGTGAACACGCCATACAGCACGGCGAGCATGAAGAGTGGTTTGAGGAACGTCCAAAGGAGTCCGAGTATTCGTCCCTGATATTTGAGTTTGAAGTCTGCCCAGGCGAGTTCGAGTACAACGTGTATCTTTGTGAACTCAGTCAGCATGTTCCTTCCTCTATGACTTTTTTGGTTCGCTCGGCCGTTGTTTCCCACTTAAATCCTTCGGCGTATCGGCGGGCGGTTGTTGGGTCGTATGATTCTGCGACCGAACTTATGGCGTCCGTTACTGCTGTCACGTTATTGAAGTTGACCAGTTCTCCTGTTTCGTTCGTCACCGCTTCGCGCAGTCCGGGTGCGTCGTTGGCCACGACCGGTGTGCCCGTTGCGGCTGCTTCGAGGGCGACGATGCCGTACCCTTCCCACCGGGAGGGGATGAGTACGGCTCGTGTTCGTCCCAGCAGTTTTCGTTTCTCTTCTTCCGTTACGTAGCCGTGGTACGTGACGTCTTCGGGGATCGTGTAGTTGCCGTGGTTAGCTCCGGCGACGTGCAGGTCTATATCGTCTCGTAGCGTATGCCACGCGTCGAAGAGCAGGTCGGTCCCTTTGCGGTACGCGAGCCGTCCGAGGTAGAGCACGTGGTCTCGGGTGTCTTCCTGGACGTCGAAGAGGTCCTGCTCGACGCCGTTGTGGATGACGTGCGTGTCGGTGAAGCCGTGGTGAGCGAGTGTTTCTTCCATGTATGCGCTGACAGTGATCATTGTCTGATTTTTGTAAAGGAGTAACGTGGTGGTGTCGAGGAGCCAGAACAGCACCCCGCGGGGTTTCCCGTGTTGTAAGAACTGTGTGCCGTTGAAGTTGTGGACGATCGCCGTGTGTGGGATCCAAAAGCACGTGAGGTGGGCGAGCCATGGTGCGACGCTGATATCCTCGTAGATAACGTCGGGTTGGATGCGGAGGGCGTAGAACGGGAGGAGTATGAACAGGACCAGGTGGGTGAGGACTGCTCCGCGTGCGAGGGGGAAGCGGTGGATGGTTATATTATTATATTGTTCCGTTCGTCTCGCGTCTTCGTACGTGCCGGTGACGAGGTGGACGTCGTGGTCCTCGCCGATGCGGGTGAAGACTTCTTCGAGTCGTTTCTCCGCTCCTCCTCCAAGAGGGTGCTGTGGTCCGAACTTGTTCACGATGAGTATCTTCATCGTATCCCGAGCACGCTGGTGTAGAACACTGTCGTTATCGTTTGGAGTCCGAGGAGGAGCGCGGCTATCTTCGTGAACGTGTTGAGGAGGAAGGCGCCGGTGATGCCGAGTAGGAGTCCGAGTAGGAGTCCGCGTTTCAGGTCGAGGTGGTCGTAGAGTAGTGATATGTGTGTGCGTTTGTCATTGAGAACGTTGTGCAGGTAGATCTCGCTGTACAGGCCGACGGTTGCGAACTGGAACGCGGCGAGGAGTGCTGTGAGTTTGTATGCGAAGCTGTCGAGGACCGCCGTGGCTATGAGCAGGGCTGCTGCGAGTGGGTACATGGTGCGCTCGGGTGCGTTGAGCACGAGGAACCGTAGGTGTTTCCATCCGTCGTTGACGCTGTCGAGTGTGGACTCGCCGATACGAGGACGGTATCGGATCGGTTCTTCTCCGATCTCCGTGTCGTGTCGTGTGGCCTTGATTATCATCTCCGAGGCGAACTCCATGCCGTCGGTTTGGCAGTTCAACTGTTTGAACGTGTCCGTGTTCACGACGCGCATGCCGCAGTGCCAGTCGTGCACGTCGGTCCCGAATAACAGGTTGCCGGCCGTGCTCAGGAGGTAGTTGCCGATGCGGTGGTGGGTGCTCATGTTTTCTCGTGTGACGTTGCGGATGCCGATGACCAGGTCGGCTTCGTTCTCGAGGAGTCGTGGTGCGTCGTTGAAGTCGTAGGTGTGGTCTGCGTCTGCGATGAGGAGACGGTCGCCCGTGGCTTCTTTGATCCCTTCCTTGATGGCTCGGCCGTACCCGACCGTGTCGTGTTTGACCACGTGTGCGCCGTTGTCTTTTGCGATCTGTGGAGAGTCGTCGATCGAGCTGTCGGAGACGATGATCTCGTACTCCTGTTCGATATCGTCGAACGTTTCTCTGGCCTCGTCGAGGACGTGTGGGAGTGCGTCGGCTTCGTTTCGACAGGGGAGGATGATGGACACATCCATGTACTCCTGGTTGTATGTCTTGTTTATAGGAGTTGCGTCTGTCGGATCCTTGTCATCCTGGAAAAATTTTAAAAGTAGAGGGATGAGTAGGGGTGGGTATGAAGAAAGAGAGATTTATACTGGTTATCGTAGCGTTGGTTGCTATCGTTGGCATCGTCGGACTGCTCAACATGCAGTCTGCCGACACGGTAAAGCTCGCTTCTACCGGGTCGCCTGCACCGAGCTCAGACGGTAGTACCGTGGGTCAGGCGCTTTCAGGATACGGTGACAACTATACGACTGGATGGCTGGACGCTAACGACCCGTCTGGTTACGGTGACTCCGAGTGTTTGAAGGATCACGGCGACGTGTGTAAGGGACGGTACGAAGTCGTCGGAGATGCGTACCGTACTACCGAGCCGGGTGGCGGTGGCGAGTTACGTACTGACGCGTGCGCAAGCGGCTACGGTATTATTTGTGAGAACGTGATGCGTGAGCATTCAGTGAATGCTACGCTCTACCGGAACGAGAGCCGGTACTTCGCTAATCTCGACACGTCGGTTCGGTATACCGATATGATACCGGGTCCTAACGAGAATAGCACGCAGGTCGAGTATCGGGTTAAGCGAAGCATCGGCGCCGAGACGGTCCGGTTGTATCCGCAGGAGACGGCGACAGCCGTGGGTGTGGATATCAAACATTACGGGTTGGTCGGCCAACAGGCAGCGTTCGTGGTCTCATCTGAGTACGAGGACGAATGCGCGGATTACGAAGTGCAGTTCACCTGCGCGCGGTAAATACTGCTGCTCCAAGTTCACCGTAAGGTTTAAAAGTCAACGCTGACCGTGGGGATGTGATGCGAAAATACTGGGTGTTCGTTCTCGGCATCCTTCTTGTAGTGGGTTCTGTCCAGGCTGTTGAGCCGTTGTTGCGGAACAATTCTGAGGATATGCATGTCTACACGGGGACGAGCAGCCCTGGTACGGCGACGCCGAGGCTGGATGTAGCTTCGGGGTATGGTATAGGGATAAACAGGGAAAGGAGTAGTCTCGCTCTCGAGGTCAGTGCGTACGGTAGTGATGGCGTTCTTATCGACGGCGATGGGTCTGGTGATGCGCAGTTGAAGATTATGAACGACTTCGGCGGGAATCACTTCCTTTTCTCGGACAACGATCAAGGGAACGCGTTGACGTTAGAGTCGGAAAACGCGATGTCATTTAAAACGAATGGTAATAATGAAAGGATGACGATCGATTCCAGCGGAGATGTCGGTATCGGGACGG
>CAYWOP010000015.1:0-11467 GCA_964459935.1 uncultured Methanosarcinales archaeon
GCCGGGCTGAGGAGTCGCGTGTCGCTGTATTTGATATCCCCCGTGTAGACGAGGTTGTGTAAGCCGTTCCCGACGTGGACGTGGACGACGGAGCTGCCGAGCATGTGTCCGGCGTTGTAGAGCGTGATGCGTATGTCGTTCGTGATATCCGTGACCTCTTCATACTCCAAGGTGATGGTGTGCTTGACCGTCTCCTTCACCTCTTCCTGCGTATATATGGGGTCTTTCCCCTCGCCGCGTTGTATCTTGATAAAGTCGAGCTGGGAGAGTGACATGATGTCGCGCGTCGGTGCGGTGCAGTACACGGGACCGTCGTAGCCGTATTTGAAGAGGTAGGGGACGAGCGCGCTGTGGTCGAGGTGTGCGTGGCTGACGATGACAGCGTCGAGTTCTTGAATGTCAAATTCGGGCGCTTCGAGGTATGGATAGGCATTGTCGTCATCACTGACGTCCATCCCGCAGTCGAGGAGGACGCGGGACTGCGGTGTCTGCAGGAGGAAACAGGACCGTCCGACCTGGCGGCTCGCGCCGAGGCATGATAGACGTATCCATTCTTCTTGCGTGTCCCGGCTCCAAGACTTGTAGATCTTCTCACCTGTCTCGTTGAGGAATTCGCGCCGGTAATCTGAGCTCTCGTACATCACGGCGCGGACGTTCTCGATCAGGTCGGACCGGATCGGCGGTGTGCGTTTTACTTCGGGGACCCAGTACGTCGCTTCTTTTATCTTTTCAAGGTTCGACCCTCCTTTGCCGATCGCCACGCCGGGCTTTTCAGCTTCGATGACGACGATGCTGCGCTGCGGGTCGAACGTTAATTTCTGTATCCCTGCTTCGTCCCCGATCAGGTCGTCGATGCGTTCCCGGGCTTCGTCCTGGTCGAGCGTGCAGGTGGGGTCGACGCGTAGTTCGATGCGTTTCTTTACCTTGTTCACGACGTCCCGTATCAGGTCTTGTTCTTCAAGAAAGAAATCCTTATCTTTCGTGTAGAGGATGATATTGGCTCCTTCGAAGCTGACATCGTCTACTTTGCCTTCAGGTAACTGTTCCAGTATGGTATCCACTATCTCGGGCATCGTCACGTTACTCTATCGCAGTTTCGAAGACTTGGGAGAACTCCTTCGTCACGCCGTCCTCGTCGATGACGAAGATGTCGACGCCGTTGCCGCTCGCGCTGTCGCGCTTCAGTGCGGCTGTCAGGGCTTCCTTCACGAGCTCCACGCCGTCCCCGCGACTGATACCGTCCTCGTATCCTGTTTCGAGGACGCCGTATGCGAAGACGCTTCCGCTCCCGCTCGCGACGAAGTCATCGATGTGTGACTTGCTCCCGTCGGGGAAGATGTCGTAGAGTTCGTACCCGCCGTCGTAGCCGCCGAGGAGGAAATGGGTCACGCCTGGTACGAACTGTCGTACGTTGCTGTATACCAAGCTCGCGAGGAGGTTTGCCGTCTCTTTGACCGTACTTTGCCGTCCTGACCTGATATCCTTCAGCTTGATCTCGGCATCGATCAGTTTCACGAGCAGTTGGATATCGGAGACGCTACCGGCCGTGGTGACCGCCATCTTCTCGGCGATTGGCTGTACTTTATCGACGTCCTTGTGTGCTATCATATTGCCAGCTGTGGCGCGCTTGTCCGCTCCCAGGATAACGCAGTCATTGCAAACGATACCAACGGTGGTCGTACCTGTCTTAAGATCCTTGTCCATAGAGATGCCCCCTGTCAGAATTTCTATTTCAAAGGAGGGAGACCTTATTTATAAAGGTTGTGTTTTAGCGGACATCCGTGAATATCTCGCCCGTCACGTAGTGCACCGGAGCTCCCGAGGCGTTGCGTTGGAACTCGATGCGGATGGGCACGCTGTACTTGTTGCCGGAGAGCAGGCTGCCCGTCCCGTTGACGTCACAGACGAATTCGCCCAGTTCTCCGACGCTGAGGTCGTCCGGTGTGGTACACGCCGTTATATTACGCTGTGCGTCCACTCCGGTCACCCCTGTTATATTGATGGGACGTGCGAAGTTATTCCGGAGCTTGAATGATGCTTGCCCGTCGATCGACGGATTGGGGCTTTGCTCGAGCAGGAAGTCCTCGCAGATCAGTTGATATCCGAACCTGCACCGGTCAGGGACGTACTGTGAGGGGCTGAGCATGCCGAAGTACGTCAGTGCGGAAAGTGTGACGACGATGCTCAGTATGACCCAGCCGTACGTGGTAAGGTACTCTACGGCGAACTGTCCACGGTTCATCGTGCCGTGCTGAACACTGTCCCTTCGATGTAATGATCGTATCCGCTCGATCCGAACGCGTAGGTGAGCTCGATCCGCACTTTCTCCTTCTCGCCGCTTATGAGATAGTTATCACTACTTGATAAAGGACCAGTGGGTTGACAGTCGATCACCGCGGTTTCCTTGGGCTTCCACTCCTTATTCCCTGAATTCTGCCACGTGGCCGTTCCATTATTATGGGGATAGTAGCAGGTCACGTTGTGGAGGATCACGGTTTCACCGAAGTTGTGGCGGAGCTGCAAGGAAACGTTGTACAGGTTTGAAGCCCCGTCCCCCGTCATCATATAATCCTCGCAGCTGATGTCCGACGGGAAACTACACCGCTCCGGAAGGTACGCCGACGGGTTCAACACGCCGAAGTACGACAGGGCGCTGAGGGCTAATGACATGGCCAGGAGCGCCCAGCCGTACGTGGCGAGGAATTCGAGCGCTGCCTGACCACGGTTCATGAATAACTAGTTAGCCCTGGATGGTCGCCATCACGGAGCCGGTGATTGTGTGGTTGAAGTTCCCGTCCACTTCCTGATATGTCAGCTCAAAGGGAAGTCGCTGTTTGTTCCCCGGTGAAGGGAACTCTCCCGTTATGCCAGAGCAGTTGACTATAGTCTCCGCCCGAGGGTCAACCGTACCTGATGCCGAGCAAGTTCCACCGTTAGTAATTTCATTCGGTGTGGTGTCAACCTCCAAGCCCTGAAGGTCTATGGCCTGACCGACATTGTTGATGACTGAAAGCCGCATCTCTAAATCACCGCCGGACTGATTCCTAATCGTGAAGTCAGAGCAGTCGAACTCTTGTCCCATCTGACACCGTTCCGGGACGAACTGTCCCGGGTTCAGCACGCCGAAGTAGCCCAGCGCTGATATCATGATCAGGATAACCATGAATGCCCAACCGTACGTCGTCAAGAACTCGAGTGCAGCTTGTCCGTAGTTCGTCATGTCATCTTGCATGGTATATCACCTTGTGTCTATTTCGTATATATCAGTATCTCGAAGTGGTCGTTTATTAATGTTTCGTCACATGCCGAGTCCGGAGAACAGGGCTTGAGCCACTGATAAGCATATGATATACATGAATAGCGAGCTCGCCCAGAAGATCGGGATGTACTTGAGACCGCTCACGATATTCCCCCGGTTGATGATGCTGACTATCATCGAGCTGAAGATAGCGATGATGGAGAGGGCGACGTAGGAGAACTGGCGGAACACGCTCTTGTCCACAGACTGTCCACCTCCTCCTGGAGCCATACTATCCGCGAACCCGCCTCCGCCGCTCCCCGCTGATGCCACCTGCTGCGTGAAGCCGGTCATCATATCCAGGAGTTGCAGGGAGATAGCGAAGAGCGCAGGCGCGACGATCACCACGATAACGGTGAGGAAGATGGCGTATGTCTGCGTCGACACGTGGAGTTCCCGGCGTAGGCGTTTCGTCCGTTTCAGGTTCTTCACAAGGTTATCGATAACATCGACGATCTTCCCACCGCCGCGTATCTCCCCCACAAGTAGATCCATGCTTCGTTGAAGGATGGCGCTGTCGTACTTCTCGGCGAAGTCCTGTAACGCGTCTTCGATACTGCGTCCTGTCATGACGCGTTTCGAGACCAGCGTTATCTCCTTCGCGAGTATGTCGAACTCCGGGCGGATGGCGTGCCACAGGGCCTTCTCGAAGCTCATACCCCCTTTGAGGTTGACAGAGACAAGTGTGAGGTACTCGGGCAGTTTCTCCTCCAGTTGTTGTGTCCGGTGGTAGATGCGGAGATTGAGGTGTGTGTACACGACGAGGATGCAGAGCGAGACAACGAGGCCCATCATGACCCCCCACGCTGCGAAGGTGAGGAGGAAAAAATACAGGGGAGAGAGGTCCTGGAGGAGCGGGTAGACGAACGGGACGTACACGAAATACGTTACCACGGCGGACAACCAGAACGCAGCGCCGAAGAGTTGATACGGTACTTCCTGATAGCCGGCCTTCTCGAAGATCGACCGTATATCTGGACGGATGGACTTGGGTACGAAGGCTTTTCCGAACCGTTCCAGGTACAGTATATTTTTCATATATTCACGTTGGGTCGTATCTGTTTGAACACGGTGATGAAGATGAACTCGATGATGAACATGATCACGCCCATGGTCACAAAGGCTGTCGTTCCGATGTTGAGGCTGATCAGACTCGACACGACGAGGAGCATCGCTACGCCGAGGCTCGGACCCACTACGGCCACGAGCATGTAGAAGAGTGCGACGCTGCTGAGCTTCTCGCCGTAGCTCTTGATCTCGAGCATCTGCTCGTGGGCGATGTCGCGCAGCACGCTTTCCAGTATATCGGTGACATCGATCCCGATCTCGATGGCGTTCGTGATCTGGAAGAGGATGCGTTGCATCTTTTCCGATGGGCAGTTCCGCGTGGCCTTCTCCAGGGCTTCCTCGAGGTTCGTACCCATATTGATCTCATCAACGATCTCCTTGAAGTAGTCGCTGGCCACGCCGTGGCTGTGCGCGGCCTGTTCGAGCCCGTTGATGAGGCTTTGTCCGCTCTTCAGCTTGACGAGGAGGAAGCGACCGGCGAAGAGTACGTCCCGGTCGATACTTTTCTTCCGCTTCAGTATCTGCGCGTCCGCTCTTTTATACGTCGTATAGAATATCGCAGCTGACCAGAAGATGAACCCCGCTGGTCCGCTCCACGAGGGCAGTCCCATCTGGGTCGCCGTCATGAACGTGACGACACCCATGCCGAGACCAAGATATAAGGTTGTGAGGATGCACGACCGGAGGTACTGCTCCGGTCGTTGGTCCATCTTCGCTATCTCGAGCTTCTGCGGGAGACCAGGGAAGTAGTTCGTGACGAGGTTTTTGTACAGTGACATGGTCAGTCCAGCTTGAGCGACCCCATATAGTACTGTGACATCTTCTGTCCGATCTCGTGCACATTGTCGATATCATTGTCGACGAGCCACTGGAGGATGCGTTCCTTCTGTTTCAGGTCGAACTCGATCTCGTCTCTGGACATGCCTGCGTAGAGTTCGAGTCTGTCGATGAGGGTCTTCGACTCGTTCACCTGCACCATCTCGTCCTTGTCCACGTCCAATCGCATGAGCACGTGCGGATCGCCGTTGGGGAGCACCTCCGCGATCTGCAGGGTGCGTCGCTCGCCTGTGCGCCGGTTCCGGTTCTGGACGAGTATGAGTCCGATGCTGGAGACGACGGGCTTGGGCAGGCCGATCGGTGGGTTGGTGAGGCGCATGACGACCTCGCTGGCGTTGTTCGCGTGGAGTGTACTGTACACGCTGTGGCCGGTGTGCATGGCTTCGATCATGACCTGGGCTTCCTTCTTCCGACGTATCTCTCCTACGACGATACGGTCGGGGCGCATGCGGAGGCTGTTGACGAGGAGGTCGAGCATCGACACTCCTCCTTTACCTTCTGGATTGGGCTGGCGCGTTTCCAGTGCGACCCAGTGGAGGTTCTCGGACAGTGTGAGCTCTCGCGTGTCTTCGATGCTGATGATGCGCTGGTTGGGTGGGAAGAAGTTGCTGAGCACGTTGAGCATGCTCGTCTTCCCGGAGCCCGTACCGCCGCTGACCAGGACGCTGACCTCGTTCTGCACGGCGAGCCAGACGAGCGCGGCGGCGCGTTTGTCGATGGTGCCGAGATCGATGAACTTCGTGATCGTCCAGGGGTCTTCCGCGAATTTTCGGATGGTGATGGTGTTGCCGAAGCTGCTGATGGGTTCCAGGGTGGCGTTCACCCTGTCTCCCGTGGTGAGGTGCGCGTCCATGAGCGGGCTCAGGTTGGTTATCTCCTTCCCTACCTGGCGTCCGATCATCGTGGAGAAGTGACGTATCCGTTCCTCGCTTTGGATGATAATGTTAGTTTCCAGCCATCCGTGCCTGTCGTGGTAGACCCAGACGGGTTCATCGCTGCTGTTCACCACGATCTCTTCGAGATTCGCGTCTTCGAGGAGTATCTCCAACTTGCCGAGTCCGAGATTTTCTTCGAGCAGGTAGTTGACGAGCATCTTGGTCGTCTCTTCGTCGGTGTCGGGGAAGTACTCATCGATCAGGGACCGTATCTCCTCCTTGAAGGTCTCGCGGAGCTCGCTCCGCTCGCTGTCGCTGACGTCTGCGATGTTATCGAGGTTGATTTTGCTGATGAACTCCTGGCGTATCTTCTCCAGGATGACCTTTGTTGTCTCGGAGATATTCGTGATGTTTACGTTGTAATTTGGTACCGGTTCTTCTTCCTCCTGCTCGATGGTTACGTCGACGACGATCTCGTCCACTTGTAGTTCGTAGTTGTCCAGTGTTTTCATACTCGTGCCCTCTGATCCGACTTTGCACTTGTCAACCTGCTCT
Organism: uncultured Methanosarcinales archaeon; assembly: GCA_964459935.1. Taxonomy (GTDB): domain Archaea; phylum Nanobdellota; class Nanobdellia; order Woesearchaeales; family CAYNLP01; genus CAYNLP01. The sequence goes on from CAYWOP010000015.1 coordinate 6,634, forward strand.
TCAGCGCTTCCAGCGTGTCGTATAACTTTCTCCTGACTTTTTCGGGTGCGTCCATGAGTTGCTCTTGCACGTCCAGGTATTTTTCTTCAGCAGCGGCGATATCACCGTCCTGTATGAGCGATTCTATCTCCTGAACTGCATCATGGTAATCTTCCGGCGGGCTTGCTTCGAAACTGGAGCGCTGAGCGTCCTGGATATCTTCGTAGAGATCGATGAGGTCTCGACGCAGGCGTTCTCGTGCGTCGTCGTCGAGCTGGTTGTAGAGTGCTTGGAGTTCACGGTACCGTTTGCGAGCGCTTTCGACGTTGTCGTTGTCCAGGTAGTTGTAGGCGCTGCGGATACCGCGTTTGATCGTTTCATCGGGTTCCTCGTCGTCTTCTGTCTCGTCGTCTTCAGGTATGGTACTGTCCGGAGGGGAGCGCTGTTCGCGCTCTTGCCGTTCATCGACCGCTTGTTGAATACTGTCGCGGAGCGCTTCGATGTCCTGCATGAACTCTTTCTTGCGCGGCCCGTCGTATTCCTTCACGTCGTCGACCAGTTGTTCGTACTCGTCCCGTGCTCTGTCGAGTTCCTTCTTCCTCACTAATTGCCGCACGTCCTCGAGGTGGGAGAGCAGGTCGGCGGTCGGTTGATTGTCCTCCACGATGTTCTTCGGTTTCTGGGAGGTGCGTCGTTGAATCATCTTATAGCATGTGATGAGCTCGTCGTAGAGCTCTTCGCGGACGTCTTCGTACCGTATGGGGATCTGGCGGAACAGGTTTTTCGCGTTCTGGTAGACGTGGACCGCAGCCACCGGGTCACTCTTATCAACAAGCTGTTCCACGCGTTCTATGTCCTTGCGTATCTGCTCGACGCATTGGTCTTTCCGCTTTTTTTCCGCTTTTAACCGTTCGATCTTGTTTTCTCGGCGTTCCTTGTAACTGGACGGAGGCGCGTCTGGGAGATCGACCGTGTCTCCGTGGCCGTGTTCCTCGAAGATGGACTTGGCCTCTTGGAGGACGCTGTACGCTGTGCTCCGTGCTCGACTGTTCTCGGGGAAGCTCTGGTATTCGTCGCGGAGTTGGCTGTAGACGTGACGGGCTTCACGCACTTTGTTTTGCTCCAGTGCGTTACGTATCTTTTGTGCGTAGTCCTCCGTGAGCTTGTGCACGGGCATGGCTCCCCCCGCTCCTGCTTCCTCCTCGGAGGCTTCTTGTTGCTCTTTTTGTTCTTCTAGGAACTCTTGTATGTCCTCCTCGATGAACGTCTCAAGATCCATGGTTCAGTAAGCGTTCCTTGTATTTGTTCCACAGCTGTTCTGACGGTTCGAGACCGCGCTTGTCGGCCTCATCCTCGAAGTACGGTTTTTTCTGTTCCAGGATCTTCTCTACGTGTTGTCGCCAGAGGGTCCGCCTGTTGGACTCCGGGATCTCTTTCTCTTCGGCCTGACGAAGGTATTCCTCTCGGAGTTCTTCGAAACTCTCTGCTTCACTCTCGTCCTCTTCTACCTCATCAGGTTCGTTGAGGTACACGTACGGTTTCGTGAACTTGTATTCGATGCCGACGATGCGTTCTTCGACGAGGAAGTCGACCCATTGCTGGACCACGTCCTTGTCCACGCCGAGTTGTTCGGCAGCCTCTGCTACGGCGATCGTCTCGTTGTGTTTGAGGAGGTCGAGGAGTGCATCCACTTGTGTTTCGAGTTCGTCATCGGACATAAAGATTGGTGTTACTGTTCCAGGACGGTATATAAAGTTTGTTATATATGCTGTAGTGGTAATCATGGATCACAGTCCTTTTTCCACAGGTCGTTCGACACGTTGAAGTTCGTGAGATGTGCTTCGTCGATCTGGATCTTGTTCGCGTCGACGCCGAGTCCTTCGACCTCGCGTGTTGTATTGCAGTCCGCTGTTCCTCCTTCGTATTCCACTTCGTAGTAAAGGTGGTCGACGCCGGACGCGTTGACGGTATCACCCGTGAACGTGATCGGAGTGGTTGCCTCGGACAGCACGGTTTCGATGCCGCAGCACGCCGATGCTGTATCGTATCCGTTGCTCATTCGCTGGAGGAAGCTCGGACTTGTATTGTGATAGCGATACCGGGTCTTGTTGATAAGCACGGCGAGTGTGTCGTTGTTCCATTCGTTCGCTGAGGTGTTGGTACGGGTTATACTGGGTGCGTCGACGTAGCGGTTGAAGAGCGGGTCACGCACGCCTTCGATCGAGACGATCTCGGTGATGCCGTTGGAGCGAGACAGCGCTGCGAACTGGTCCCTGACCGTGTACGTGTAGTTCACGGTGACGGTGACGTGGAAGGGGAACTGTTGGCGCATGGTGACGTTTGTGATATTGTATGTAACGTTCAGGTTGTACGCGGTCTTACCTTGTATGGCTAAGTCGGCGAGTCGTTGCGGAAGCGTCGCGGGGGCCGTGCCTGATTGACTGCAGTTCGCTCCGCGGACGGTGCCGTTGAGCATGCAGTGGGTGAAGTTCGCTTTGACAGCGGACGTGTCGGGGAAGTGAGTACTTGTTGTGTTGATGTTCTGGACCATCCCGTTCAGACTGCGGAACGTCGTTACGCGTATCGCTTGCGCCGCGTATTCGTTGAACGTGTTCGCGAACCTGTCTATCGATGTCACGCGGAACCGTGCTGTTTCCTCCTTTGCGCCGAGGGAGAGGCCTGGGTTGGAGAAGTAGAGCATCGCGAAGAAGCTTGCGACGAGTACCGCTGTGATGCTGAAGACGACGCCACGTTTCATGATGTCCACACCTCGACCGTTACAGGATACGGGCCGTAGATCGAGGACCGGTTCACGCTGACGATGCTGGTGCGGGTCGCGGTGAGATGAAAGTTTGCTTCTGAACGTTGTGAGTTATTGCGTTCGTAGAGGGCGGAACTGTTGTATCTGTATCGGATGCTGTACTGCGGAGGTAGGGAGGCGTTGACCACTTCGCCGATGAGTACGTTCGCCAGGTCCGTCTTGTTCCGTTGGTGGAACCGACCCACTTGGGAGAAAAGGGTCATCGTGGGGTCAGTAATGTTACCTTGGTCGATCATCTCCTGTGTTCGGTTCCCGTCGAATTCTCGTACTTCCGTGTCTTCCATGTAGGTGAGCATATCGTTGAGGCCGACGACCGGACGGATTGAGCCTCGACTTTCTGAAAACGACGATACGACGACTGTGATAGCGGTGAGTATGATGATCCCTGCTATGAAGCTGTCGATGACGAAAAAGTATGAACCTCTCGTCTCCATGGATTGACATTCGGGGAGCAATCGTATAAAAACTTATCCCACGGTTATGTCAACTTCCTCTCCGTCCGCGTAGACGGTGGGGTCGTGGAAGACCTGGTCCAGGTGGATGATGGCGTAGATGGAACCGCCGAACCAGTGATTGCTCCCGATCGCGACGTGTCCCGTCCCCGCTGCTTTTTCATCCAGGACGGTGCAGCCGAGCACGTTCGCGTTCGGGTTGAGACCGATGCCGAACTCGCCGATGCGCCGCACGCCCCACGGGTACTTGGCTTGTTCATGCGCCCAGCGCAGTGTTTCCTCGAGGCGTTCGCTCTCCGGCGTGTCGTTCATCGCCACGACGACGCCTTCCTGTATAGTCATCTCAAGCGGTTCGTTCACGAGCTGCGTGCCGTGTCGCGTGCGCATACTCCCGTCTATCACGATTTTCCCGTTCACGTTCTTCTTCTTCGGCGGGACGTAGACTTCCGTACCCGGGAGGTTCCCTCCGGTAGCTGGTTCTCTGTACACGCCGTCGCTCACAACGGCTTCCTGTTCCTCTACATTGTATGTGAGGTCGGTCCCGCGTTCCGTGGTGATCTGGAGTTCCGATGCGTCGTCGAAGATCTCCTTGAGCTCGTGCGCTTTCTCCGACAGTTCTTTATAATCTACGTCGTACGCGGCGAGGAAGTCGTCCATCTGGTCGGTGGAGAGCGAGGCGAGGCTGGATGCGCTGGTGAACCGGTGGTCGTGTGCGCGGCAGAACTTGCGGAAGCTCTTCGTCTTGAGCTTGCCGATCTTCTGGCTCATGTTGAGCACGACAACAGATCCTTCCGGGAGGGTGTCGAGGCTCTCCTGCACTTCCTGTTCCGCCTGTTCTCCCTTGTATTTTACTTCTTGGAGGACGAGTTGGGCGTTGAGTCCGAGGTCGCTCGCTGCTCGGTAGAACGCGCGGCTGAGCACTGGTGAGAGGATGTGGTCATCTTCTCCTGTGTCGCCGAGGACAAGCACTTTTTCGTCCTTCACGTTCAGGTTATATTCAAAGATCTTCTTGAACACGTCTATGTCGAGCTTGGAGAGGTATGCTTCCACGTCGGTTGCGACGACCACTGCCCCGCATGTAGTCCGTGTGGTATAAAAATGTTGGTGCGGTTTAGTTGATGCTCGACGGAGCCAGTGTCTCCGCCCCCAAGAAACGGTGAGCGTGACAGAATTTCAGATAACCTGGGATGCACGCTCTAAGACTTAGAAGTTTCACAATTACCTTTTTATTTTTACACTTTTCCTGTAGAGTCGTGACTGATTACGAAGAGCGTATCGAGGAGCTCCAGGAAGAGATCCGGAACACGCAGTATAACAAGGCGACGCAGCACCATATCGGCGAGTTGAAGGCGAAGATCGCCAGGTTGCGCGAGGAGAAGGAGCTCCACGAGCGCAAGGGCGGGGACACGTCGGGATACGATGTGGAACGCTCGGGTGATGCGACGGTGGCGATGGTCGGTTTTCCCAGCGTGGGGAAGAGTACGTTGTTGAACGCGTTGACCAACGCGGATTCCGAAACGGCGTCGTACGACTTCACCACGCTTGAAGTGGTGCCCGGTATGCTTTCGCTCAAGGGTGCGCA
>CAYWOP010000016.1:0-11166 GCA_964459935.1 uncultured Methanosarcinales archaeon
GCCGTGTTCAGCCACCCCTTGCGTTACTGGTTACATCACCATCGCGACCGGGCGCTGGCGTTCCTCACCGGACTGCTCCTCGGCTCGCTCAAAGCCCTTCTCCCTCGAACGTATATCGCCCCGTCCACTGCGGCAGCGGGCCTCTTCGGCATCGGGCTGGTGTACGCGCTCCACCGGTACGAATAAAAAACGCCCCCTCCTCCTATCTGTCAATGTATAGGTACGAGATGATCAAGGTCTTGCTGAAGAAGCAGTACTACAGCCTGGAGAAGCTCGCGTATCGGATGAGCACCGACCTCAAGTTCATACGGGAGGATATGGAGCTGTTGAAGGACAACCTCGAAGGAGCTGAGGTACTGCTTCGTCGCCCTCCCAAGTGTAAGGACTGCGGATTCGAATTCACCGGTGACCGGACGAAGCCGACGAAGTGCCCGGAGTGTAACAGCGAAGCGATACGGCCGGCGCAGTTCAAGGTAAGTGAAGAGACCGCTGAGCAACGTTGATGCGACCCCTTTTCTCCTCTCAGTCCATCGGAATCCATACGAACTGTTTTCCAGGAAACGTTACAAATTATTTAAACGGCGTCATCCTCTCACTCTCATATGCACACTTTTCACGAAGACTTGGTCGATGCTGAACTAGCCGACGTCTTCGGACAGGAAGAGGTGAAGCGCCAGGTCAAGTCGGCGTTGCTCGCTGACAGGCATATCATCCTGGTCGGACAACCCGGTATCGGGAAGACGACGCTTGCGCGGAACATCGCGAAGCTCCTTCCCGAAGATGAAGACGGAGAGCGGTTCGTCCGCGTCCAGGGCAGCCCAGACTTGACCAGTGAAGACCTGATCGGGGATATCGACCCTGCGAAGGCGATCGAGTTCGGCCCGACCAGCGTGGAAGCGTTCACCCCTGGAAAGATATTCCAAGCGGACGGGGGCGTCCTGTTCTTCGATGAGATAAACAGGTGTAACGAGAAACTGCAGAACGCCCTCTTGCAAGCGTTGGAAGAGGGAAAGGTCACCGTCGGTTCATATACCGTGGACTTCGACGCGGACTTCATCTTCATCGGGACGATGAACCCGGAGGACACGAGCACGGAGCCCCTGAGCGATGTGTTCCTGGACCGGTTCGATCTGGTATACATGTCCCACCCCGCTAACGCGTCGACGGAGCAGGAGATCGTACGTGACAGCGGGAAAGAGTTACTGGAGTTTTCTGACGAACTCCTCAGCGATGTCTTGTCGTTCATCCGTCGATTGCGCGAGGATGAGAATATCGAGAAGAAACCGAGCGTGCGGGCGAGCATCGGCGTGTACGAGCGTGCGCAGACCCACGCCTCACTCGAGAGGCGGGACGAGGTAACGTTCGCGGATGTGCGAGCGGTGATCGTCTCCGTACTGGCGCATCGGATGAGTCTGAAGCCGAGCGTGAAGTACGTGGAGACCGTTGAGGAGTACCTGGAACGCGAGCTCGAGTCCTTCGCTGAAGAGATTGATGAGTCGGGTGAGTACCTTTGACCCGGACGACCGCGAAGTAGACGGGACGGAAGAGACGAACGCGGTCGACGGGAGCGTCGAGAAGTCAGACGAGGAGAAGTTCATGCACTCCTTGATAACAGGGGGTGACGAGGAGATACAGGAGGGCCGCCTCGTCTCGGAAAGTATCAATCAGGGCATCACGAGTTTCAATCCGGACGTTATGTTCAAGCAGTTGGTATCTGACTTCAAACGCGCTGAACGCCTCTATGGGGAGACCGTCATCAAACAGGTGACGGGGTACGACGCTGATTACGTGAAGAAGAACACAAATATTCCTGAATTCCGCCAGGAGATGCACGATGCGATCCAGGAGCGCGTGCATGAGCTCGAGGACCGCGGCGTGCTGGAAGATGGAAAGCTCACGGACAAAGCGGTCGAGATACACTCGGTGATCATGTATCTGGAAGAACTGGACAAGCTCGTGCTGCAGGGCGGCGGCGAGTCCCAGAAGCGACGAGATCGCTACGGCGATACGACGAGCGTGCGCCCGTTCGATCATGACAGGTATCGTGACTTTGCGTTGCGGAAGAGCGTCCGCCAGGCGATCCGCAGAGGACACGAGACCATCCGGCCTGAGGACATGCGGGCGTTCAACCGGGAACGCGAAGGGCGTATCTCGGTCATCTACGGCATGGACGCGTCCGGGAGTATGAAGGGTGAGAAGATCGGCATGGCAAAACGAGCGGGTGTCGCGTTGTCACACAAGGCCGTGAATGAGAATAATGAGGTGGGCCTGGTGGTCTTCGGCACGGGTGTGAAACGGAGCGTGGCGCCGTGTCAGGACGTGGAGAGCTTGCTACAGACGCTCGCCTCAGTTTCACCGGGGCGGGAGACGAACATCGCTGATACCATCGATCGGGCGGTGGAGCTCTTTCCTGACGACGATGTGGTCAAGCATTTCGTTCTGCTCTCCGACGCGCTCCCGACCAAAGGCTCGTCTCCCGTGGATGACACGGTGGAAGCCGTGGTGCGGGCACGGGACGAGGGCGTGACGGTCAGCGTTGTTGGTATTAACTTGAACGAGGAAGGGCGGGACGTTGCAGAGCAGATCGTGGAAGAGGGCGGGGGTCGGCTCTACGCTGTCGACACCGCGGAAGACGTGGATGTGATCGTCTTGGAAGATTACGAGCAGGTCAGACGAACTCTTTGAAGAATTCCTTCGGTGTTAGGTGTTCGTGGTAGACGTAGATGATGTACCGCACGGTCACGAACATGGCGAGGGTGACGAGAAGGACGTAGAGCAGTTCTATCAAGGGGCGGTTGTAGAGGATGACGGCGAGTGATGCGCTCACCGCTGGTGGATGGAACACGTCCACGCTGTACAGGAGCATGGTTACGAGGAAGATTGCGAGGAAGACCTTGACGGAGACCGGGCTGGGGAGCTGCGCGATACCGACGCTGACCAGGCCCGACAGGATGTAGGAGAGCAAGACGGTCCGGAGCACGGTGAGCTTGTGCCGGTACTTATGCGTGAGGATGACGGCGGAGGCGCCGATACTCGCGAAGAGCGCCACGTTGCTCCCGGTGAGGCGGAAGAACGCTGTGATGACGGCGAGGACGACGCCTGCGACCACTCCGGGAACGAAGTGGTCATGCCAGACCTCACGTTCTTTACGGTAGAGTTCAATGAAACGCATGTTATGTGCACGGGACTGGTGGTATTTAAAGGTTAGAAGACGATCATGCGATGGTCGCGTTGTTTCTCCGTGACGAGGGTCTCGAACGCTCGTTTGAGGTTGTCCTCGCCGACGCGGATCTTGCCCTGGACAGGGTCGACCATGCTGAACTCGTCGCGGTACGTGTGCACCACTACGTAGTTTGAAACGCTGTCCTCGTCGTCTCGGAGCGCGCCTGCGTTGACGCGTAGGAGGAGGACCGCATCGTCCCGCACCGCCTCCTTGACATCGCGGAAGGCGATGGACCGTTCATGTATCGGTATGTCGCGGTCTCTCGCCCGCTTATGGTGAAGTTTACTCGTGAACTTGGCCTCATCGATCTCTTTCTTCGTGTAGCCTTCCAGGCGGAAACCGGGGTAGTCGTATTCCTTCTCTTCTAATATGATCTCGGGTTCCAACCCTTCGTCGTGGGCGTAGTTCGCGAGTCCGTAGATGGAACAGGCGCGTGTGGGGAGGTTTGCGCTTGCCATCCAGATGTCGAACTCGTTCTCCCGGCAGACTTCGAACTCCGTGAAGTGGTTGAGTATGAGCATGAGCGAGCACGCCGCAGTTGTGTAATCAGTGGTCTGCAGGTACGTTTCCATATTGATGTGGGTGACGACTGGTTTAATTTATACTTTGCCCCTATCTCCGCTCGGAACGTACTCGAACATTTATAAATGAGTGCCGCTCAGTGTACGGGCAATGAAGCTTTGTACGTTCACCGATGTACATGGAGATTTGAACGCGGTCGAGCGGGTGAAGGAGACGGCGAGTAACGTGGATGTACTGGTCGGCTCCGGTGACTTCAGCGTGTTCGAGAACAACCTGCACCGCGTGATGGACGAGGTCGGGTCGATCGAGAAACCGACGATCACGATCCATGGGAATCATGAGAGCCATGACAGCCTGCGCGACGCGTGTGAGGAGCATGCTCATGTGCGGGTGCTGCACCGCGAGCACGACTGTCTTGATGACGTGCTCTTCATGGGCTACGGCGGCGGAGGGTTCTCACTGGAGTACGAGGATTTCGAGTCCATCCGCCCCGCGTTCGAGGAAGCCATGAAGGAGTACACCTCCGTACTGGTGGTGCACGGACCGCCGTACCGTACCGAACTGGACCATATCAGGGGCGAGCACGTGGGGAACAAGACGATCCGCTCGTTCATCGATGACGCCGAACCGGACCTGGTGGTGTGCGGTCATCTGCACGAGAACTTCGGGAAGCACGACGTCATCGGTGACACATATATCATCAATCCCGGCCCGCATGGCCGCGTGGTCCAGCTGGAACGACAAGATTTATAACCGAACTCCCCCCTCTTTGCCGTATGGAACTTGATGAAGCGGTGGAACGGCTCGAGTCCAGTGACACGTATCAAGAGTTCATGGATAAGAATCCTGATTACTACCTGGTCCACGCGTTCAACATGGAGGAACAGAACTGGGATGACTGGCAGTTCGGGTACTACGAGGAGGAGAGCGATACGATCGTCGCGTTCCACATGGGCAAGGAGATCGAGCGCGCTCCCGAGGACGATGTACTGAAGGAGGACGGGAGCGTAGAGGAGCTGGATCTGGACAGTGTGGAAGTAACACCGGGGGAAGCTGTCGAGACGGCGCAGAAGTATCAGGAATCCGAGTACCCGCAGGAGCACGTGACGAAGACCATACTCATACTGCAGAGCGAGGACGGTCAGCAATTGTACAATATTACGCTGGTGACGCAGAGCTTCGAACTCTTAAACCTGAAAGTCGACGCGTCGACCGGGGAGATCGACGAGGAGACGAAGGAGTCGATCATGGACCTCGGCAGTCCGATGTAGTCCAGTATCATATTCTTTATATACACGGTCTTCCTGACGGGTGGTGATGGGAGATATCAGTTACGAAGCGATGAAGAACTCTGAGGATCTCACGAGTTTCGGTGAGGCCGGCGAGGAAGAGTAGTCACTCGAGGAGTCGCTTGGCTTCCTCGAACACTGCCTGTGCTCCGTTGGTCTCCGCGTCGATGACGTGGATACGGTCGTGCTTCTCCGCTAGTTCCTGATAGCCCTCGCGGACGCGTCGGTGGAACGCGACCGACGCCTGTTCTATCCGGTCACCGTCGTCGCCGAACTCGTCCCGTTCGCACCGTCGCAGCCCTGTTTCTGGAGCAACGTCGAGGTAGAACGTGATGTCCGGGATGACACCGTCCGCGGCGAAGTGGTTCATCTGCGCGACGAGGTCGATATCCAGCTCTCGCCCGTATCCTTGGTACGCGGTCGTGCTGTCGTAGTACCGGTCGAGGATGACCACGTCGTGTTCTTCCAACGCTTGTTTGAGGTAGTTGTCGATGAACGCGGCGCGTGCCGCTTCGAAGAGGAAGAGCTCTGACTTGACGTTGAGCTCGTCAGCTCTCGGTCGTTGGATGACGTCGCGGATCTCTTCCGCGATCGCCACGCTTCCCGGTTCGCGGGCCGTCACCACGTCCTCTCCTTGGTGTTCAAAATACGAGGCTAAGTTGTTCACCAACGTTCCTTTTCCGCTTCCTTCGCCGCCTTCGACCGTTATGAGCATCGCGTGTACTCCTTTATCGTGAACTCCTCCGTTTCACGCACAGTCTCCGCGTCCCACACGAGCGGGTCGATCGCTGGGAACCGTGCGTCGCCGTCGACGGTACGCTTCACATGCGTGATGATGAGCTTATCCGCTTCGTTTATTGTCTGTTCGTAGATGCTCGCTCCGCCGATGATGTACGTATCGCCCCGCATGTCTTCAGCAGTGTCTAGCGCGTCGTCGATGCTGTGGCACACTTTCGGTTCGATCTCCAGTTCCTGTGTGGAGACGACGATGTTGTCCCTGTCGGGCAGTGGGCGGCCGATGCTCTCGTAGGTCTTCCGCCCCATCACCACTGTGTTCCCCGTCGTGGCGTCTTTGAAGTGCTGCATGTCCTCTGGGAGGTGCCAGGGGAGGTCGCCGTCTCGTCCGATCACGTTGTTGTCCGCCATGGCTGCGATGAGGATGATCATACCGCTATCGGTGCTGGTATTGCCGGGTGTGGGTCGTATCCCTCGATACTGATATCATCACGGGTGAAGTCATCGATGTCGTCGACCGCCTGGTTGAGGTGTAGCGTTGGAGGGTTACGCGGCTCTCGCGTGAGCTGTTCCTCCACTTGTTCATGGTGATTATCATAGATATGCGCGTCGCCAATGGTGTGGATGAACTCACCCACTTTCAGGTCAGTTACCTGCGCGATCATGTGGGTGAGGAGGGCGTAGGATGCGATGTTGAAGGGTACGCCGAGGAAGACGTCGGCGCTGCGTTGGTAGAGTTGGCAGCTGAGCTTGTCGTTCTTCACGTTGAACTGGAAGAGCGTGTGACACGGTGGCGGCGCTCTGTCTTCATCGTGGATGAGGTTGAAGAGTTCACCGACGTTCCACCCGTTGACGATGATACGCCGCGAGTGCGGTTTTTCTTGTATCATACTGATGGCGTTCTCTATCTGATCGATCCGCTCGCCGTCGCTCTCCCAGTTGCGCCATTGCTTGCCGTACATCGGGCCGATCTCACCCCATTCTTCGGCGAAGTCGTCGTCTTCCGCTATCCGCTCTGCGAACCAGTCTTTCTTCTCCTCCCATGCGTCGCTATAGCGCGGGTAGTCCTGCTCGAGGTCGTTCTCCTCCAGGTAGACCTGGAAGGCCCATTCGTCCCAGATATGCACGCCGTTCTGTACTAAGTACTGAATGTTCGTATCGCCGCGGAGGAACCAGAGGAGTTCGTACGCGATGCCGTCGAACCATACCTTTTTCGTGGTGAGTAGTGGGAATCCTTCTTGGAGGTCGTAGCGGGTCTGGTGGCCGAAGACGCTCGTCGTCCCTATTCCTGTCCTGTCATCGACGTGCACGCCGTTCTCCCGTACGTGCTCCAGCAGTTCGAGATACTGTTCCATCACAACCCCTATATGTAGCTGAGGGATGAATCTATTTTAAGCTTTCGTCCGCTAGATATTTAACTCACCGTCCACTCTTCCCTAGTGATGATCGTGGGGTTCACGGGGCGGTACGGCGCTGGGAAGACCGAAGCAGCGGAGCACCTGGCGGAGAATGGTTTTCAGTTTCACTCGTTATCCGATAGTATCCGCGACGAGATCCAAGAGCGCGGCTTGGAGCCCACTCGAGATGTGATGATTCGCGTCGGTGATGAACTGCGTGAGGAACATGGACCGTCCGTTCTTGGAGCGCGGACCGCTGAGAAGATACGAAGCGAGGGCGGTGACTGGGCGGTGGACAGCATCCGCAATCCACACGAAGTGGCGGCCTTGCGTGAACTGGATGACTTTGTTCTTGTAGGCATTACCGCTCCGTTCGACGTCCGCCTCGAGCGTTTACAAGAGCGTGGACGTGACGGGGATCCGAAGACGGCGGCGGAGTTGCGAGAGAAGGAGCGTTCAGAAAATGTGGAGGAGGAGACGTCGCAGCAGCTCGACGCGACGCTCGACCGTGCGGACGTGCTCATCGAGAACGACGATACTCTTCAACAGTTCTACCAGCGTATCGACAGGGTTGTGGAGGGATATGATGCAGGAAGGAGTGACTGATTACGAACGACCGTCGTGGGACGAGTACTTCATGGAAGTGGCGCGGGCGATCAGCAAGCGCGCTACGTGTGAACGGGGCAGGAGTGGTTGTGTCATCGCTAAGGATAAGCAACTCCTGGTCTCCGGCTACGTCGGCTCCCCCACGGGATTTCCGCACTGTGACGACGTGGGCCACCAGTTGAAAGAAGTGACAAATACGGACGGGTCCTCGTCGACGCACTGTGTCAGGACGGTGCACGCTGAGCAGAACGCTATCTGCCAGGCTGCGAAGCAGGGTATCAGCGTTGAGGGGGCGACGGTGTACTGCAAGATGACGCCGTGCCGGACGTGTGCGATGTTACTGATCAACGCGGGTATCGACCGCGTTGTGTGCGAGAAGAAGTATCACAGCGGTGAGGAGTCGGAGGAGATGTTCGACGAGGCGGGGATAGAGCTTGAGTATTTCGAGGAGACTGTTGAAGAGTACGAGAATCAATAACTACTGCTCTACCTTGAGAAGTTTCTTCCGTCCGGTTTCGCCCTGGACTATCTCGACGGTCGCGTCGAGTTCCTCTGCTATGAGCTTGACGAGTGCCTTGTTCGCTTCGTCGTTCCGCGCGGGTTCCTTCACGCGGACCACGAGCGCGTCACGAGCGTCGTCCCAGCCCTTGATCTCTTCCTTGCTCGAGCTGGGTTTGAGCCAGACCCGTAACGTACCATCTTCGACGTGGTCTTCTATCATCCTTCTCTCCACGTGTGGCTACACTCGGTACATTTGAAGAACTGTGTTTCGGGCTCGTCGCCGCTGCGCATCTGTTGCGTCCAGTACCGTGCTTCTTCATTGCCGCATTCGGGGCATTCTTCGTCGGTTATAGGGAGTGTCTCGTCGCTCTGATCTTCATCTACGACTTCGAGTTCGTCACCCTCTTCGACGTCTTCGGAGAACTCGCTGTCCTCGTCGGTACTGCTGTAACCGCAGCTGCATTCGAAGACCTCCTCACCGTTTTGCTTGGAGCCCTCGAGTATCGAGCCGCATTCTGGACAGAACATAGTTCATTAGAGTGCATACGCGTTTTTAAAGGTATGGTTACAGTAGGGCTTGGAGGAGTTGCACGAACCAGATCTTGGCGTAGCCGAGGTATGGTATCTTCACGACGGCGGTGCCGTAGATGCTGTCCTGGGAAACGTCGAGTTCATTCACCATGCCGCCGCCGCGTGTCGGTCCTTGTAATGGGCGTGGGTTGTTATCACCCTTGGTCGTGTACGAGTAGGAGCCGGCGTCTGTACGTTTCTCCACGACCCGATGGATGATCGGATACCTGCCGTCCGCGTAGTACACGACGACCTCACCTTTGGTCACGTTCTTGTCCCCGACGAGTATCATGATATCGCCCTTGTCGAAGCCGTTCGGGAACGGATACTTTCTGAACTCCTCCTTCGATATGCCTTGGTTCTCGTAGAACGCCTTGTTCTCCCGCCACCACTGGTCGAAGGGTTGGTCGTGTTCCATGCTCTCTGACACGACGGCGACGATGGGGTACTGCGTGCCGAAGACGAAGCCCACTGCGGGGTAGAACATGTATTTGATGATGATGAAGGCGATGGCGAGGTTAGCGAACCAGCTCGCGACGCTGTCTTCGTACCAGATGAACTCCCAGAGCTGCTTCCACCACATGGCGTTGGAGCAGTGGTGAAATGGTTATAAATCCTTGCCTTCTTAAACCGCGCTCCGCTTCGTTTATATATGCACGAGGAATATTTTGAAGCGGTCCTGCAGCTCCGGAACGAGTCCGAGGAGATAGTGGAGGACGTCGTGGAGCGAGCTCGGGACGTGTTGGCGTGGGCGGAGCCCGTTACGAACGGTGTCGACGTCTACCTGCAGGACCAGAACCGTGCGAAGCGCCTCGCGCATGCGCTGCGTGATGAGTACGGTGGCGAGGTGCGCATATCGTCGTCCTTGTTCACGGAGGATAGCCAGACGAGCGAGCGCGTCTATCGTCTGACCGCAACAGTTCGATTTCCGGATATCTCCGTTGGTGACTATATAGTTGTTAACGATACGTTGTACCGCGTGGACGGGTTGGGGAAAGACGTGAAGGTGTGGGATGTAGCGCATGAGAAGCACACGCGTATCGAGTATCCCGAGCGGTACGAGGAGAAGGAGGAGCGAGGAACGCGAGTAGTGCAGACCGAGCCCGAACTGGCGGTGTTACATCCGGAGTCGTATCAACAGGTGCGGGTGCGGAATCCTGATGATCGCGTGGTGGAGGAGAAGGTGACGGTGGTCGAACACCACGGGTTATGGCTTGTGTGACCGCTCTTCCTTGTAATCCAGAACCACTTTTTCTAAGATCTGCTGCTTCTCCGCTTGGTCTTTTACCTGTTCTGGATCGACGAGGGCGAACTCCTCGGTCTCTCTCAACTGTATGTCGTCCATGTGGATGAACGTGAACTCCGGGTGTTCTTCGGTCAGTGATTGCTTGTGCAGGATGTACCGCACTGTGCCGCGGAGCTCGTCGAGGACGCGGTCCGATGCGACGTTCGGATCGTCGACGAGTATGATATCTCCGTCGTAAAAACTGGTGTCCTTTGTGGCGCGGCGGCTGAGGTTGTCGAGTTTTTTCACCCGTTTCTTGTCCGTCGCTGCGAGGAACCGCTTGAACCGCTCGTTTTCCCGTTCTAGCGCGTGGATGTCTTCTTCGAGTTCCTGTATCTTCCGCGCTTTCTCGCGTATCGCTCGTTCTTTTTCTTCCACCACTTCGTCCACGGGCATGCCTTCGATTCGGTCTTTCAACCGTTGGTTCTCATCCGCGACGCGTCGCTTCTCTTCTTCCAGGTTCTCCAGTCGTTCTCGCAACGCTGCGATCGTGGTGTCACGCCGTTCGAGCTCTTCCGTGGGTCGCTCCACCACGTGACGCACCGTCTCGCGAGTTTCCTCGTCGTGGTCAGCGCTGTCTTCTTCCTGCACCGCGTCATCCACACTCGTCTCCCGTTTGAGTACTTCCTCGTATACTTCTGGATCGTGGAGTTTGCGTTTGATGCGGTCGAGTAAATCTCGATGTATGTTGTAGGCGAAGCGGGCCGCGGCGAGTGCGTCGCGTTCATGGTCGTTCGCGTAGCTCGCGTCCGCGAGCTCCTTCTTGTCCTGCACGGAGAGATCTTCGTCTGGCTGGACGAGCTCTGCGCCGTGCCGGCGTGCGAACTGTTCCACCGCATCCGGTGAGGGGTGGGTGTCGCAGCCGACGAGTACGGGCTTGCCGTGTTCGATCACTTGGTTTGAAAGCCAGGCCGTGTCGACGTTGCGAGAACTCGCGTTGGCAATGACATCGCCCTGGACTGAGAGCACTGCGTAGGCGGTGGTCGTGCCAGGGTCGATGCCGACGACGACTGGTTGTACCATCTATTTGCAAAAAGG
>CAYWOP010000017.1:0-9541 GCA_964459935.1 uncultured Methanosarcinales archaeon
CGGTGGTCGACGGAGCGCTTATTCCTTCTCATGATAAAGAGGAAGCGTTCCTGGAAGAGCTCGATGATACGTTCGGCGTTTCGAAGACCACGGGCGTACGTACGGAACAGGGACGCCTTGTCGCTGCCGCGCTCGACCAAGATGGATCATGGTATTACCATCCTGTCTACGAAGGGGGAACGACCGTCACCTTCGCTCGGTTACACGATGCATCCGAGCACGTGTTCCGCGTGGATATGCAGGGATTCGACGAATCCATCTTCGGCCAGCTCGCGACGCTCGCTGACGACGCCGTCTTCCCAGGGTATCCGTACGGCTTGATCAAGGCGGACAGACTCGCTCGGGTGAGCAACGAGGAGGCTCGGTCGGAGCGCATGCGGTTCGCGAGTGAGTTCGGAGACGCGTGGAATGATATCGAGCGATATCTCCGCACGGAAGATGCGCACGACGTTTTAGACAATATCGGATGACGCATCCATGCGCAGTTTTGATATCTGGTCCTTCTCAGTGGTCTGAATCGCTCGTATCTAGATGTCCAGGCCGCAGAACGTTTTCGCAACTTCCTTCGCGGTCACGGTACCGTCTCGAGTCTGGATCTCCACTTCGACGATCTGACTCGTGGCGTTCTTGGTGCAGCGGTTCCCGTCTCCCCCGCCCAGCGTTTCCCGCTGGTTTCCATCACGGTCCGCGCTCAGTGCGATACGGTCGTCACCGCCGTTCGCCGCGCTGAGGAAGTTCTGGGTGACGCTGTCCTTGTCACTCCCGCCGGCACCCCCGTTGCCGTCGCCACTCGTGATGGTGAAGCCGTTTGATTCGTTGAGCGGGTCGGACCCGTTGTAGTCCCCGTCTTTGTGCTCGCACTCGTCGCACGTCTCCGGTTTCCCTTCGGGCATGCACCGCACGCTGACGTTGTCAAGGAACGTGCCGCGACTGTTCGCGGTGCCGTCGTCGGTGAATGAAATCGTGCTCGTGAGGTCGTCCGCTGTGACGTACTCGGTGTGGTAGGTCCAGTTCGTGTCAGACCGTCCCGTCCCGTCTGCGCTGTGCGTCGCGGTGCTCGCGCCGTCCCAGTCACGGGTCAGCACGTTCTCCGTCACGCCCGTCCCTGGACGTGGTGAGAACGCGTATGTGACCTTGTACGTCTCTCCGGGTACCGTATCTATGGATTGCTGTATCGTCGTGGATGCGGCCTCGCCGTTCGTGCTCCCGCTGGGCCCGTCGAAGTCAGTGTCGAGCTCCGCGTACTGCGCTCCGCTTGCTGGTGTCCAGCCGTTGACGCCGGCTTGGAGTTCGAGCTGTGGTGTCTCTGTGTTGTTCTCACGCCAGGACGTGCTCCAGTTCGTGCCGGTGGCGAAGATGTTCCATGCCGCTCCGGTTTCCACCACAGGTTCTTCGAAGTCGCCGTTGGAGACGAGTTCTTCTTCGGGATCGCATGCTTCGGGTCCGATGCAGACCTTGTTGTCCTGGAGTGCGATGACGCCGTTCACGTCGAACCCGTCGGCCTTGGGTCCGCGTGTGCCGAAACCGTCGAACTCCGCCGGGTCTGTCGTGTCGGTGAGACGTACGTACTTCACTTCTGCGAGTGTGCCGAGGTCGAAGTCTGTAGCCGTGTGATCGTTCGCTTGGTCGCTGTTGTCTGCGGTGCCGAGCGTGCGCCACGTCGTGCCGTCGTTGCTTACTTCGACCGTGACCGTCTCCGCTGGGTAATCTGTACCGTACGTGTCTTCGTAGATTCGGAGGTCGTCGCCGAGGCGGTTCTGGACGGGCCGGTCGAAGGCTACCGTGATGGAACCGTCGAAGCCGAGGCTGTAGAAACTATTCCTGTTATCATCGAACGTGAGTGCCTTGGTCTCGTTGCTCCGGTCCGCTGTGACGCTCGAGCCGTCCTTGCGTTGTCCTTGGTCACTGTCGGTGACGTTGCTCGCTGGGTATGGTCCTTCACGGAGGAGGCGTTCTTCGCCCTCGCAGACGCGTTGTGCTCGTTCCACTGCACATGTGGTGGCGTCTCCCCAGTCGAACTGTCCCTTGTCGTCGACCAGCGTCCAGTTCTCGAGTGAGTTGGAGCTGAAGAGTCGGTCGCCGGTTCGGTCGAGCGCGTAGTGCGTTCCTTTGTAGTATGCGGTGCTTGTTGTCTTGTCGGTGTTGAGGTCGTTCGTGACCGTTGTGACCGGCCGGTTCGCCTGGGTGAGGTCGACTTTGAAGATGTCGCCGCCGCTGCGGATGTAGATGAGTTGATCGTGTTCGTTGACCACGAGGTCCCCGCCTTCAACGTCAAAGGTACCGTCCGTGGTGAGTTGCGTGGTGGAGGCGTCGCTCGGGTCGATCTTGTACAACTTGTTTGTATTCTGGTCGAGTGCGTAGATGTGGCCTTGCGTGCCGAAGTTCATCGCTACGGCACGGTTCAGCCCGGTATCGCCCATCTCGGTTACAGTGCCGTCCGGGTTGAGTGTGACGAGCGCTGTGGATCCGCTGTTCCGGATGCCGTAGAGCGTGCCGTCGCTGTCCGCTGCGAGGACGCTGTGTCCCGCGTTGGGGTAGTCCACTCGCTGCACGGTGTCGCTTGTGGTCTCGTTGACGAGCATGAGCCGTGATCCTGTGTCGGATGGACTGGCTTGGAGGTGTGCGATGCCGTCGTCGCACGTGTAGTTATACCCGGCGCAGTCCTCACGGTAGGGCGTGATGGAGACCTTCTCGTCCGCCTGGAAGTTGAGGACTGATTGTACGGTGTGTCGTTCCGCGAAGTATACGTCGATGACGTCTCCTGTCTTCAGGTATGTAGAAGCGGAAACGGTTTTCCTGGGATGGACGCCGCTGTTGTTGAGGACGAGTTCGCCGTTCACGTACACCCAGGCGTCGTCGTCGCTCTCGATCGAGAGTTGGTACTGTCCTGGTGTTGGTACGTGTACTTCGCCGCTCCAGTGGGCGCCGAAGTGGTATTCGTGTCCTTTGGTGATCTCCTCTGGAGCCATGTCGAACGGGTACCAGCTCGAGCCGAACTGGAGGGAGTTGTCGATGCGTGCGAATCTGAAGTATTGTTCGTCGTACCAGTCGTGGCCGAAGCTGTTCTTGGGATGTCCGGTGACGTCGTCCCACTGGGATCGTGGGAGTTCCATGTCCGGATGGCTCTTGTTGTAGTTGAAGTATTCGCCGTACCAACCTTCTTTCTCTTCGATTTGGTCACAGGTCAAATCTTGTTCGAGTTCGCACTCGGCGGAGCACCCGTCGCCGGAGCGGGTGTTACCGTCGTCGCAGGTCTCCCCTTCGTTCACGATGCCGTCACCGCAAACGGGTGTGTATTGGTTGAGGACGACGAGCGTTCTGTTCGGTCGTCCTTTGTTGAGTATGATGTGGCCGTCGGCGTCCTTGTTCCGTTCGTCATCGTTCGCTTCGTCGTCGAAGAGTTCGCCGCTGTAGTTGAAGAAATCTTCGAGGCTCATCACGTCTGTCTTGAACTGGTCGTTGTAGAGCGGTGTGTCCCACTCTTCGGGGAGTTGTTCTTCTCCGTAGTAGTAGTCGCCGAGCGGTACGTCGTATTTTGTACACTGTGCGTCGTAGGCGTCGTTACCGAAGAGGTCGGTGTCGAGTGAGAGCGGTGTGGTGAATGCTGCTGTGCTGGTGAAGTCGTTGGTGCCGTTGAGCGGGATGCTGAACGTTCCGCTTGGGAGGTCGGAGCCGTCAGTCACTTCGCCGTCGCTGGCGATGACTTTGCAGATATGTAGAGTGCCATGCGTGGTGCGTTCTGCTGTCTCGCTTGCGGCGACAGCGGTTGTCATGAGTAGTGCCGCGACTATGAACGGTAGTAAATTTCGCATGTGTGAACCTCCCTACGCCCCCATGTATACGAGTTCTATGAAACCGCTTTTATAAAAGTTGGTTTCTGTGACTATTCCGTGGTTACACCGCGCGTGCGTGTTTTTACTTATTGTATGTGCACGCGCCAGGCTGCGTTGGAGAACGTTCTGTTCACGCCGCTTCCACGACAGTCGAACAGGCGTGGTCCGGAGCCGGTGTCGATGAAGCCGTTCGTGGCGACGTCTCGATTGGCTATGGTCACGCGCTCTAGTCGCACCGGAGTGTTTTGCAGTGAGACAAATGCGAGTTCGTCGATACCGTCCGAGAGCTCTATATCTGTCTCTCCGCGTGTGCCGAGTTCAAGCGTCGTCTCATACCCGCCGTTCGTGAGTACGTGCACAGGAACGGTTCCATTGACGGCCGCTTGTACTTCCAGTCTGCTGAGACCGTTCACGTTCAGCGTTTCCGTAGGAAGACAGTCACGTGCTCCCTTGGCTTGGTAGAAGAGTGCAAGGAGCTGTGCTGTGCGGGAGTAGGAGAGCTGAGTGGATTGATCGGTGTAGAGTTGTTCGAACTTCTGCAGGTCGCGTTCGAGGTCCGAGAGGTTTCCACGGCACGTCGATAACTCCGACCGGGTAGCGTTGAGCTCGTTACGTAGCTCTTGCATCTGTTCACGCTGTTCCGCTACTGACTGTACGTGATAGATCGTGACTCCTGCTACTGTGAGCACTGCGATGGTGAGCAGCACGTAGACGACGCGTGGGATCGCCGTGAACTCCATACCTGTAGATGTACGTAGCTATAATAAAATATGTTGGGAGTCGCGTTGCCAGTAACCAGTACTTTTCTTTTCTATATCGTAAGGAATAAAGATTATATACCGGAGCTGTGTGTGAAGAATCTATGTCAGAAGGATACGACGCTATCACCGTCGGGTCGAGCACGGTCGACCTCTTTGCCGACACAGACCGCGACGAACTGATCGAGATACACACGAACCGAGAGGACGAAGAGCTCATCGCGTACCCGCTGGGTACGAAGATCCCGATAACCGAACTGCGGCAAGACATAGGCGGGAACGGTGTTAACGTAGCAGTAGGCCTAGCACGACTCGGCATCGATACCGCTTACGGTGGAAAAGTGGGGACAGACCCGAACGGCGAGCTCATCATGGAACGCCTCGAAAAAGAAGGGATATCCTTCGCTGGTGCCCGCGGGGAACGGTCCGGCATGGGCATCATACTCGACTCGCACCTGGAAGACGACCGCACCATACTGGGATACAAAGGATGCAACAACACGCTTACAATGGACGACTTCGACACTGTCCCGCAGGCGGATCTGTGGTACTTCTCCAGCATGCTCGAGGAGAGCTGGGAGACGATGCAGGAGCTGGCAGATCACGCTCACCAGGCCGGAAGCACCATCGCGTTCAACCCGAGCAGTACCATCGCGGTCAAGGGCAATGACCACCTCCGACCGGTGCTGGACAAGACGGATATGGTCATAGTGAACGAGGAAGAGGCGGAGATGATCGCGGAACAGGGCAGCACCGATGAGAATATGGACTTCTTGCATGAGGATATCGAGACCGTGGTGATCACACAGGGCAGCGAGGGCGTCACCGCCGTCCACAAAGGTACACGGCACGAGGCCCCTTCTCGTTCGTGCGATGTCGTCGAGACGACCGGCGCCGGCGACGCGTTCAGCTCGGGCTTCCTCGCCGGGCGGCTCTGGGGAAAATCGTTCGAACAGTCGCTCACGCTCGGCCTGCTCAACGCGGAGAGCGTGCTCTGCCACTACGGAGCGCACAACGACCTGCTGGACAAGGAGCGAGCGGAGCACCAATTGGCGGAAGACGAGCGAAACATATCTCAGGATACAGAGTAAACATCGCACCGAATCTTTATAAACGTTGACGACTGTTTAGAAACAACAAGGAAGAGGTGTCACCATGAAGCGACCAGAGATGGCCATCCCACAGTTCAGCAACTCAATCGCGTACAGGAAGGATAGGAGCCCGCCTGATCATAGAGAACGCGAAGCGCGGCGGCCTCAGCATGTTCTACCAACAGGATACAACTCTACCGGGCGGTTTCGAAGCGAAGGCACCGTACACCTTTCCGAGCTACCAACAGACCCCGCAGTCGCAAGATTGGAAGGAATAGCCGCCAGGGCACTGGACCTGTGCAACAACAGCCAGATGGAAGCAACAAGGATAGCAAGAATACACCTCAAACCACGGGAAAACGCAACAATACAAGACCTTGGAGAGGCACTGTTCGCTATCGGTAACGAACTATACGAGCAAGCGAACACACTCCTACAGGCGATTCTCTCGAACGATCCGGATGACTGGTTCGATGATTCTACAACTGCAGGAGAAGCATACTCGGCAGCCCTGGAGCACACACCGTATAGGATCGTGAATCAAGCAGCACCCGAAGGAGTCGGTATACGACCAGATCCCAAACGCCATATACGGACAACTCGCAGCATCGACGAGCTGTTCCGACCGGCACAGCAGAGTTCACCCAGAAGAGCGGCCCTACCCGACTATACTACGCCACCTGCAGATATGTACGGGGCAGATCGACTATAACCAGGAAACGGACACGACACGGTAGCCTCTTGAAACCTAAGCCTCATCCTAATCATCCTTTCTGACGCGATTCCGGTAAAAACATTTATATACTATCGACCGTCGGTAGTGACAAAGAGGTGAGTTCGTGGTCAACACATCCAAGATTCTCAAAGACGGCAAGGCGATGTACCTTGCGTACGACCACGGCATGGAACACGGCCCTGAAGACTTCAACCTGCGGAACGTGGATCCAGAGCATATCTTCGACCTCGCGCTCGAAGGCGAATACCAAGGGATAATCGTCCACCACGGCCTCGCTCACAAGTACTACTACGGGCCGTACAAGGACGTTCCGTTGATAGTGAAGCTCAACGCGAAGAACGATCTCCCAGATATCAATCCGATAAGCAGGCCGTTCTGCAGCGTCTCCCGAGCGGTCAAGCTCGGAGCCGACGCCGTTGGTTATACGATCTACGACGGCAGTCCCGCGGAGACCGAGATGTTCCAGGAGTTCGGTCAGATAGTGGAGGAGGCGCACGACTACGGACTCCCCGTCATCGCATGGATGTACCCACGCGGCCCGGAGATACAGGACGAGAGGAGCACGGAGATCACCGCGTACAGCGCACGACTCGCACTCGAGCTCGGAGCGGACCTTGTAAAATTGAAATACAACGGGAATCCGAAAGGCTTCGAGTGGGTCGTGGAAAACGCCGGGAGGACAAAGGTACTCCTCTCAGGCGGCCACAAGATCGATGACAGGCAGTTGCTCGAGACGGTGAGCGACGTCATGGAAGCGGGCGCCACCGGGCTCGCGGTCGGCCGCAACGTGTGGAAACACCCCAAACCGCACAGCATCACGGACGCACTGCAAGACGTCATCTTCGATGAGAAAAACGTAGACCGAGCACTCAGGAATCTATAACGCCAACCGACGGCTCTTCACGATCGCTACCGCAGCGCTAACCAATCATTTATATACTACATCCGGCATGCGATAACCTATGGACTACGTCCGCACCTTCGAGAACATCTACCTCTCAGATATCGCAGAGGTGGGTGAGCGCGCCGTCGACCTGGCCACGCTACGAGAACGTCACTTCGACGTCCCCCTCGGCTTCGTCATACACGCCGACGCGCTCGAAGAGTTCATCGAGTACAATAACCTCGAGGAACGGGGCGAGCGGTGGTTACAGAACCGCGATTACGCGACCCTCGTAGAGCAGACCACCAAGGGCGACTATCCGGATCCTGTCAAGCGGAGCATCCGCGAGGCGTACGCCAGCCTCGCCGTCGACGAGGGCAGCGCACAAGATGTTATCACAGGTAGTGAAGACGTCAACGTGACGATCATCCCCAGTCCCAACTACACCACGGAGAACCACGCGATCAAAGCAGATATCTCTGGAACAGACAATGTGATCCAGTCCGTCAAGGAAGCGTGGGCTTCGTTGATGACACGGGACGAGTTCCATTACAGACAGGCGAGGAGTATCACCGAGTTCTACGCGGGCGCTATCGTGTTGCAGACGTCGGAGTGCGAGGCAAGCGCCACGGCATCCACCAGGCCTGACAAGGACTACATCGTGGTGAAGACCAGGCACGGCCGTCCCGACTTCACCGAAGAGATCACGACCGACGAGTTCCACGTGGACAAGGCCACGTTGACCATCGACGAGCACCAGATCAACGAGCAGAAGGAGAAGCGCACGACGGACGAACGTGTCACGATCGGCAGAGGGAAGGAACAAGCGGTGGACGACAAGACCGTGATCGAGCTCGGTCGGTTGACGAAGAAGATGAGCAACCAGCTCGAGGAAGGGATGACCGCCCACTACCTCATCGACGATGATATAACCTTGCTCTTCGCCGACCGCATGCTGATGAAGGACTGGTTCGACCTCGACCGCGTGGAAGAACCAGCACTTGACGAAGACCAGTTCGCGGGAGAGCTCGAGACAGAGGACGAGAACCATCCGCAGAAACCGTTGCTGGATCGCCTGCAACGCAAGGTCGACGAACTTGAAGAATTCGTGCTGGATGAGGAACCGTACGAGCGGGAACTCGCGGAGATCGAGGACATCCTGCGCGAGCTCCGAACATAATCTTTATATAAGCATACAGGCAAATCCGATACATGGGCGGTAGAGGCAGGCCAGTCGGTAGTCCGATACGGCAGAACATCGTTGACCTGCTCTACCACATGGGCACGGGCTACGGCTACCAGATCCACAAAGCGTACGAAGATCTCTTCTCACCTGTCACGCTCCGCAGCATCTACTACCACATGAATAAGGGTGTGGAGCTGGATGTCTTCGAAGTCGCAGACGTGGAAGAAGCAGAAGGCGATTACAGCTGGGGCGACACAGCGGAGAAGACGTTCTACAAGTTAGGACCCGAGGCCGATCCGAGGCCGAAGGAAGAGATCAAGGAATACTTGGAAGGTTGATCTTAGTATCCCATCACTACTCTTCAAGACCGTCGCGTATCTTCCGGAAGATACCCATCAATGCCTCTGCTTCTTTCCCCGAGAGCCGGGAGCGGCCGATGACGCGTTCGAGCAGATGCTCGTCCATCCTCCTGTCGTGCACGGTCTGGAACTGGATCTCGTCGAGTACGTCAGCGAGGATATCCAGGAGTACTTCTTTCTCTTCCGCCTGCATGGCGTCGATATCGCTCGTGACGTGATCATCATACTCCCGTGCGATCTCGTAGAGGATGACCGCGACTGCGTGGCTCAGGTTGAGCGTGGGATAGTCCCGCTGCGTAGGGATGGTGATGGTGAAGTCGCACCGTTTCACTTCTTCATTGGAGAGCCCGTTGTCCTCCCTGCCGAAGACCACGCCCGTATCTGCATCAGTGGTGAGGCGAGGAACGGCGTCAGACGGAGGGAGCGGGTTGCTCTTGATGTTATACTCACCGCCTACTCTGCTCGTGGTGGCTGCCAGTAGGTCCAGTTCTGGCCACTCGTCTGTTACCGTAGCGTCGCGGAGCACCTCTTTCGCGTGCATCGCTCGCTCCAACGCTTCCTCATGTTCTACAGAGAATTCGGGTCGCACCAGGTAGAGCTCTTCGAAGCCGAAGTTCTTCATGACACGCGCCGTGGCTCCGGCGTTGCCGGGGACGTACGGTTCGACGAGGATGACTGCCGATCGCATCGGTGGG
>CAYWOP010000017.1:9551-10994 GCA_964459935.1 uncultured Methanosarcinales archaeon
ATAGACGATGCTATGGAGTAGAAGTACAAGCACGATACTTAGGACGAGAATAGTAGTTTTGGTCCAGAGGTTTTCGCCCCGTTCTTCTCCAAGCCACGATACCGCCGCTAGATGGAACATACGTCCTCCATCCACGGGCCCGATTGGTAGTAAGTTTGCCAATCCCAACCCAAAACTCAAGATTACTATCCATCTAAAAAGCGTACGTATCCAGTCAAGAATATCTCCTAATAATGTGTCTGCCCGTTCGTACGTTGTCTCTATAGAGATACCGAGATATCCTACTTCTTTTCCCTGCGGATGTTCACCGGCTATCACTGTATGTTTAAGTTCATCCGAGGTAAATATGACGCTTTGATTCGGTTTAACACCTTTAACCGCTTCTAAAAAATCCCCGGTACTAGAAACACGTTCTCCGTTAACATGAGTATAAGTAATTCCAGTACTGAGGTTTGTCGCAGCCGCAGGAGTACCGTTTTCCACTGATGTTACCGTAATACCGTCAGGATTTAGATAGGAGGTAACCGTCGGTTGAAGCAGGAAAGCGAAGAATATGAGAAACACTAAGCCCGATAATATATTGGAATATGGACCAGCGCCAAATACCGCATTCTGCACACCGTGAGATTTATCATCAAGATCCTCTTCATTTGGCTCCACAAATGCTCCAGGAATAGGTCCAAAAAGAAGTAAACCTGAGCTCTCGATTGGAACCCCGTGTGCTTTGCTGACCACCCCATGGCTGAACTCGTGAATCACGATAACAACGAATAGGCTCAGTATGCCTGCTACTAGCGGCGGCGTAACCGGACTACCAGGAATATTTACCCCTGGTATTATTGGAGCTATCACCGGAGCAGCCTCTGGTTCAAACAACATATTGAATAAACCCTGTCCCAGCATCGCTACAATCGCTATCATACCGAGATATCCTAGTACGATACCGTGTCTGCCAGCTTCTTCAATCGGTCTGTACCAGATAAGAATGGCCACGTAGACGAGGAAAACTGCAAAAAATGACAAAGAGAGTGTGTTAGTTGCTAAATAGGGGAGCGAACGATCGAATCGCTGAAGTAAGACACTGAGACCCCACAGAGAACCCAGAAAAAACACTGGAAACGCCGCGTATCGGAGCAATTGACCTCCTCTCTCCACGTCCTTTTCGATTCGCGAATCCACGAGGGCTTTCATGGCATCGATACCGATACTGGTCTTGTAAAGAGCGATAAACTTAGCTTCGAAATCGAGCTTATCACGATGGTAGAAGACCAATAGTGCTATTCCGAGGTAAAACGCAGTGATGAAATACCAACTCTCAACTAAAGCCATATAATCTGTGAACCTCAGTTTGTATAAAAGGTTATTGCTTGCGCACGGGTCGCAGGTCGCGACTGTTGCAGTTACGGCATTTGATCTTGCCCTGTGTCACGTCCAGGTTGTCCG
>CAYWOP010000018.1:0-10542 GCA_964459935.1 uncultured Methanosarcinales archaeon
ATTTTGGGGACACGGCCTCGGAAGAACGTGATGTGAAAGCGGTCGCTCACGTCGATGAAGATCTTGAAGTGCGTGTCAAACACCAGTATCAGCCTAGACGCGTGCAGGAGGAATGCAATTCAGAGAGACTCGCTACGTATCAACCTGGAGATACATCGATGACTCACTATATTGACGATGGACTGTTCGCACAGCTCGACATGTTCCGTGAACGCTCTGCGCGGTTGCTCCAGATAATGCATGGAAACACGGTTGACATGACTGGTCCCAAGGCGTTGGCGGAGTACAGTATCGAGGATTATATTGCCAAAGCTTCCCTTGGACGTTCGCGTTGAGGGACGCGCGTCTCCGATTTTTTACCATGTCTCAAGCAAGATGTCGGAGCTAACGATTCGTTTTGTTCCGGACGTTGCTAGACTGACGCATTTCCTTTCTATATAGAAAATTATTTGTTACGGCAGACTCCCTCGAATATTTTGCTGCGTAGCCGCTACGCTTCCTTCACTACGGGTCCCTTATCGGTATCCTCGACCGTGTAGCCGTGCTCTTCGATCTCATCCCGCAGTTCGTCGGCGCGGTCCCAGTCGCCCTCGGCCCGCGCTTCCTCGCGCTCGTGCACGAGCTGCCGCACCGGCTCGGGGATGTGGCGCTCGGTGAAGTCGAAGATACCCAGTACCTGGTTCACATCGCGCAGCGCGTCCAGGACGAGCTCAGCGTCCTCCCGTCCCACGTCGCGCTTGTTCACTTCCTTCATGAAATCAAACAGCGCGGCGGTCGCGCCGGGCGTGTCGAAGTCATCGTCCATACGCTCCTCGAACTCATCCAGGAACTCGTGAGTCGCGTGCGTAATGGCCTCGGTCTTCCCCTCTTCGTCCACAGCTTGGAGGTCCTGGACGAAGTTCTGCAAACGCTCCAACCCGTTCTGCGCCTGCTCCAGGTTCTCCTCGCCATACTCCAGAGGAGTCCGGTAGTGATTGACAGCGTAGTAGTACCGCAACGTGTCGGCGCCCCACTGCTCGACCGCGTCGCGGATGCTGATGATATTCCCCTCTGACTTGCTCATCTTCTCCTCATTGATATTCAGGAACGCGGTGTGGAGCCAGTACCGCACGAGCGGCTTCTGCCCCGAAGCGGCTTCCTGCTGCGCGATCTCCGACTCATGATGTGGAAAAATTAAATCCTCCGCTCCCCCGTGCAGGTCGTACTGCGGGCCGAAGTAACTCTCCGTGATCGCCGTGTCCTCGATGTGCCAGCCCGGACGTCCCTTACCCCATGGACTGTCCCACCACGGATCGCCGGGTTCGTGCTTCTTCCACAAGCAGAAATCCGCAGGATTTTCCTTCTCTTCGTTCACTTCGACACGCGCTCCTGCTTCGATCTCATCCACGTCCTGGTTGGAGAGCTTGCCGTAATCGTCGAACTCGTCGATACGGAAATAGATCCCGTCGCTCGTGTGATACGCGTAGCCACGGTCGAGCAAGTCCTGGACCTGCTTGATGATCATATCCACATGGTCGGTCGCTCGTGCGTACTCGGAGACGGCGTTGCAGCCGAGCGTGTCCAAGTCTTCGAGGAACTTCTCCTCGTACTCCTCGGCGAGGTCCTTCCAGTCCCTGTCCTCTTCGTCGGCGCGGTCGATGATCTTGTCATCGATATCCGTGATGTTCATCAAGTAAAAGACGTCGAACCCTTTCCACCGTAGGTACTTGATGATGATATCGAACTGCGTGTACGTCTTCCCATGGCCGATGTGCGAGAAGTCGTAGACCGTGGGGCCGCAGACGAAGACATTGACAGGCTCTGACTCGACGGTGAACTCCTCCTTTGCTCCCGACAACGTGTTATACAGTTTCATATGATATACCTCCCGTGTTTTGGTAACAAATCGAGCGGATAGGAACCGTAGAACCAGACGCCGTGCTATCGACACCGCGGTTTCATATGTATATAGGAGAGTGCTGAGTTTAAAAATTTTTCCGACATTTTATATACTGAGGAAACGAATAGTGGGACATGTTCAAACGTCCAAACAATCCGAGTGACAAGCACACCGTCACGGTCACGCTTGTCAAGTACAGCCCGACGGGCAACGTTGACCAGCGATATAGGGAGACATATCAGTTCGATACCGACATCATAACGATCGGGAGGATAAGTGACCGTGACATCCAGGTCGAACAACCCATGAGCAGAGAGCACGCTCATCTGGATCTAAAAGAGGACGAGCACATCTACTATGTGGATGAGAAAAGCTCCAACGGCTCCACCGTGCTGCAGTGGAACGGCAAGACACCGATGGTTGAGTACGTGACTGGCGACATCGTAGAGGTAGGCCAGCAGTTCCAGCTCATCGTCAAGCCAACAGGCAAGGCCCCGCAGTGTCTCCTCTGGTTCGACATCTCGCCAAAGTCGCCCGAGTAGAGGACTAAATCTCCAGCAGTTTACATACGTTCTCAGAAAAAGTTGAACGGTACGCGGAAAGCTTATAAAGAAGCACTGCCCCGGTAAAATATGGGAACGAACAAAAGTATCGACAACCTCGTATCGGGACAAGGGCAAGCACCAAGGAACAGCGTTCAGCATTTTCTCGACGCTGGCTTTTCTCCTGGACAGGCAGGATATCTCCTCCGTTCACTGCGGGAAGACTCTGGCGATCGGGCGAACATGGTTATGGAGCTGAGTAATGGACTGCTCGAACTGGACCCTGCAATGCTCGAGCTGATGCACGAGGACAATGCGGTCTACACAACCAGTTTCGCTGATGTGGGTGAACGACCCACTGCCATTGGGCACCAAGTCGTGAACGTCACTGAGGCCATCCAACCTGACGCGGAATACCATCGCGGTCCAACTTATCAACCACCGGAACGGTAACATCACAATCGACGCAGACGGCAGATTGGATATCGCGTAGCGAACCGACGCTTGGTGGTGTACAACTCGATTCTGTCGAATCTTTCTATTCAATCCGATCTTTTTTGAGAGATAACCTCCGGGTTTCCCCGGAGGTATCTACCCCTCTGACACTGTCATCCCTTGCGATTCACAGTACCGCTCCACATACGATTCCACCTTGGTATCCTGGAACGCGGCGTAGACGGAAGAGAGGTGGTCCGCACCATCGTCCAGACTAATTTTGAACCGGTAGGTATCGGATGGGATGGTTATCCGACCTATCCGTGGAGGAGTATCCCGTGTTCCCTGTCGGAACGCAGTGACCTTCTCAAGTTCAGATGTGGTCACGTTGCACGAGACGGCATCCGTCTCTGCCAAGACGTGCACGAGCCGGCAGAGTGTATCCAGTGGTACGGTGCGGAGATCCCATTCGACGGTCATCGATTCCAACCTGTCTGACCTGTACGTCTCCGTCACCTCAGGCTCCTCCATCGGTTCGTACTCGTTCCAGAGTTCACTCGGACTTGGCGGTGAAACACCGTCCGAAACGGTCTGCGGGTAAAATTGCATCGTAGCGAGTACGAGCTGCATCGCAGCGATCATCGCTATCAACATGGTATCAACCTCCGTTCTCAAACTGTCAGTGAACACAAAGAATAGCAGGTGTTCCCGGGGAGAAACGGTTTTTCACACCGGAGGTTATACCTGCGACTGCCCGAAGAAAAACATCCCGAACCGGGCAGTCACGTTCATATCAGTAAAGAAGAAAAAATGAGTATATAAATTTTCGGACGTCAAAACGTGATAATCTGCCAACCGTCCTTCACGTACGGAGCGAAGCTCTGATGGCCTTCGAAACTACCTTCTCTCAGGTCCTCATCAACGTCGGTTTCGAACGCATCCGCGCAGAAATCACACGCTGACGCGACGAGATGCTCGACCTCTTCATATAAGGAAGCAAGGTCGTGACCGCGCTCGAACTCCTCCAGCCACTGCACGCCCGCGCCGTCGAACGCGAGCTCAACCTCAATTCCCGCCTGATCGAATTCCTTGGCCATGGTCAACGCGTTCGTCACGCGTGCCATGTCGGCGTGGCTCTCCGTACCGGCGTAGATGATCAGCAGTGTCTTGTCCATCTAGAAGCCTTCGTCCAGGAACTCGTCTCTCGTCATGGAACCGTCAGTGGGGAGGCCGTGCTCGGCCCAGTCCTGCATGCCGCCCTCGTAGTCATACACTTCCACACCTTTCGACACAAGGAACGCACCGGCCTTGTCCGACGCCTCGCACTCGGTGTTCGCGCAGTACACGATGACAGGCTCGTCCAATTCTTCCCACGCGCCCTCTTTCAGTTCATCCAGAGGAACGCTCTTTGATCCCTCGATATGTATCTTGTCATACATCGGCTTGGACAAGACGTTCACGACCGTTGCATCCATCTCCTGTACTTCATCCGCATCTACTGTTTCGAGAGGCATACCTCATAGTACGAGAAAGCGGGTTAAAAAAGTACTGTTTAAACCGCGTGGTCGTATATCTCCTCTGCCACTGCGTGCGCCGTATCCTTGTTACGCGTCTGGAGATCGACCTCGCCCATATCATACACGGTAAGGGAAATATCCTGCGCGGTTCCCCGCACGGCGTAGCTCCGACGCTCCTCGACGTCCAGCATATCTGATACCTGGTCGAGGTCCAGTTGCATCGTCCGTGTGGGTCTCGCCCGCATCCCGCCCGTTCCGGGACAGAACCGCAGCACGAACGGTGCATCCGGGTCCAAGTACTCATATATTCCGTTGCACGTCGGACAGTCTGATCGTTCAGAAGCCTGGAGTCGCTCCACGCGTGGTTCCGTCACGTTCAGACGAATAAGTTCATCCGAAACCGTACTCGTCAAGACCCGCATCACCTGCCGCACCTGCACGCTGCTCACGAACGACGCCGCAGCGTTCACCACGCCCTGCCCGTGACACGTCGCTCCTTTTTTGGAACCGCCGAAGACGCAGTTGAAACACGGCGATCCATCGATAGCGTAGACGAGACCGGCGTCATCCGCGACGCCGGCATAGACCCACGGGATCTCCTCCCTCATGGCGTAGTCGTTGATGACGAACCGCGTGTACATATTATCAGTACAGTCCACTACCACATCCGCTTCCAGGTAGTCAACGGTGTCAGCGCAGAGATGCACCCTGTGTCCCGACACGGTCGCGTCATCATGCACGTCCTCAAGCCGCGTCACCGCGACATCCACTTTCGGCTCGCCCACGTCGCTCTGCGTATACAGTAGTTGCTCCACTAGATTTTTTTGTTCCACGACGTCGTGGTCCAGGAGCTTGACATCGATCCCGTTGCGCACGAGCAACTCCGCCGTTAGACAACCAGTGGTACCGAGGCCTACAACGACGACCGCTGCATCCTGAATGGTATCTACTCTGTCTTCGCCGAACGAAGCGACGAGCCGTTCATACTGCATGGACAAGAGAGAGCTGGAGAAGCTTAAATATCCTTACACAGGAACAACGCATGTCCCTCCTGATACGGATCCAGTTTACGGTACTCCACCACGGTCATCGCGTCCTCCAGTGCCTCACGAACGTCGTCAAAAACGGCTTCCGGCTCCGCCTCCACCTTGATACTCCTGGCCTTCACCGCCAACATGCCGAAACCCCCGTCGAGGTAGTAGTCACAGTTCTCCAGGAAGATCTCCACCTGGTCGGCCTGGGCCACGTCCTGGAATATCACATCGACAGAATCCGGCGTGAGGTGCTCGAACGAGGAAGGATCGGACGCGTCCGCGAGTATCGGAGCCATGTTCTCCCGCTCCTCACACACGACGATCAGGTCGCGGACCACGCGTGGAGAGATATCAACGCAGAACTCCATGCCATCTTCGATGATATCGGAGACGAAGGACGGTGTATACCCGTGCCCCGCTCCCAAATAGAGTACGGTCCTCCCCGGTCTGATCGGTAATTGAGAAAGGTCGTTTTCGATCGCCGCGGCGAGCTTGCTCCTGTCCGGATCCCACTCGCGATACTCGCCCGTAGTGAACGAGTCGCTCTCCGGAAACGCGTTCCTCGTGCAGAGTCCGTCGTCCCGATATACGTTGGTGAAGACCTCCTTCATCCGCGACCCCAGATATGTTTGTACAGTCCGAGTGAGAAGAATACGACTCCGATCGACGCCGTGACCTGTACATATCCATGCTGTAAGATGAACAGTGATACGACGAACGCCGCGGCTGCGATGCCGAAGTCCTCGGACTCGTCAACGTAGGCGAAGGCGAGGCTCGCCACGATGAAAGCGGCGTAGAGGACTGGGTTCTGCACGGACAGGTAGAATATCAGGCTGAACAGTGCTACCAACGCGACGAAGATGCCTTCTTGAAGAATCTTATCCATAGTTTTCCTCCAGTTCCCCCCTGAGCTCGTCACCGTTGCGCTTCTCGCTGAAGAAATCAGTGCGCGCCGCCAGTGCGAGTTTGTTCGCGATCGCCCTGGCAACCTTCCCCCGATCCTCGTCCTTCTTTCCCTGGACGAGCGGGTGGTGGAAGAGATGGCCGAACCGCGGCGGCTTCGCCCCCGTTCGTACGTGACGGAACATCGCCTTCTCCGCTCCCAGTACCTGGATCTTGGAACCGGGCATCGTCGCCAAGTCCTTCAACGACCCGGCCTCGCGGAGTAACCGCGCACCGACGAGCGGTCCAGCTACCTGTAGTGTATTGTAACAGTATGAGGACATCAGTTCTGCAAGGTAGTCCTCGATGTCATCGAGCATGTCGTACACGCCGTGCACGCCTGAACCCGCTCGCTTGATAGCTCGCACGTGCTCCGGTGCTAGATCCGCGCCCATCGACTCTTCTATATCCAACTCCGTGTGCACGTCATCACGGTCACGCTGCGTTAACGAGGGTACCTCTTCCGGGTCTGCCTCGCGAGCGACCTCGGGAGCGTACAGTCCGTACCACTCGGACAGGCTCGCCGCCATCGATGTCACGTGCTCAGCCGTGGTATCATACATCGCTATGGCCTTAACGATGAGATCGTCCTCATCGACGCTCTCCGCGACGGCACGCTTCGCCTCGCGCAAGCACCGCTGACGCAGCTCCTTCATACCGAGGAACAGAACATGTAAATATTTAAAGTCTGGCGTGTCGCGGTACCACACCGTGCAGGACTGGGACGAGAGCGTCGAAGCCTATCACGACTACGCCAGGAGTATCCACAGTACACAGAGCTCAACACGTCCCTCGTACGATTCGCGCAACTCGACGGCGGTACCGTATACGACCTGGGCTGCGGCACGGGCGCCACGACACGCGCACTCCTATCCATCGAACCCCGCAGCACACCCATCGGTATCGATCCATCACGGTCCATGATCGACCGGTACGAACTCCGCTTCCCAGGTGTGGAGACGCGGTGCTGCCGCGCCCATGAAGCACCGTTCCAAGAAGATGAACCTGATACCGTCCTCGCAGCCGCGTCGTGGTGGTATATGGACCGTGACGCCGTACTCGACGCAGCCAATCCCGTCGCTCCGCAGTTCTACATAGCCATAAATCAAACGTTCCTGGACTTCACAGACGACGAAGGCCACAGGGACGCGTTCTTGCAAGCAATCCGAGACGAACTACGGGAGACTGGATACGAGCTGGAAGTACCGGAACAGGAATCGCGGGAACGGTTCGACCAACGCCTCAGCGACCACGGGTGGCACGTGACGCGTGAAGAACTGGTCGACCTCACCCCGGCCACCGCGGAGGACAGCAACGCCTTCTTCTCCATCCCCGCCGTCTCGCCGTTCCCAGACACGGTGTCCGCAGCGGAGCGAGAGCGGATCCTGGACCGCGCAGCCGACCGTGCAGATACGCATTCCGGGCGGAACGCGTGGAAACTGTTCGCACTCCAGCGCAATACTTAAAAACGCGCGGGTGTGCGTCCCGGACAGGGTGATACCATGCAAGTAATCCTACCGGTCGCGGGTCGCGGCACGCGCATGCGACCACACACGAACACGAATCCGAAGCCCTTGCTCACCGTAGCGGGGAAGAAGGTCATCGACTATATCTTGGACGAGCTCCGCGAACTTGATTTCGTGGACGACATCGTCTTCATCACGGGATACATGGGTGAGAAGTTCGAGGACTACGTCCAACAGTATGAGGAGTTCGAGATGTCGTTCGTCGAGCAGGAAGAACTTGACGGGAGTGCCGGCGCGGTGAAACTCGCCCGGCCGTTCATCGACCAGGACGTCCTCGTCATATTCACAGATACCGTGTTTGACGTGGACCTTTCGATCATACCCGATGTCAAAGCTGACGGGGTCGTCTGGGGGCAGAAAGTGGAGAATTACAGCCGGTTCGGCATCATGGCCACAGATGAGAACGACTACCTCACCGACCTCAAGGAGAAACCGAACAAGCCGTACAGCAGGCTCGCCAACATCGGCGTGTACTACGTACGCGACCACGAGCTCATGTACGACTGCATCGACGAACAGTATGAAAAGGGTATGACCAAAGATGGTGAGTATAATTTCCCCGAAACCGTCGGCATGATGGCCGAGAACGGCGAGAAGATAAAGGTGTTAGAAGCGGACGGGTGGTACGACACGGGCAAACCCGGCACGACGCTCGCAAGTCAAGAACAACTCCTCCAGCGACGGCACAAAGCGAGCCGTGCGGAGGACAGCGAGATCCGCGGTGACGTGTACATCGACGACACAGCCACAGTGAAGGACTGCACGATCGGGCCGAACGTGAGCATCTGCGCGAACACGACCGTGAAGAACTCAACCCTGCAGCACTGCATCGTCGGGGAAGACGCAGAGCTCCGCGACTGCGACCTGACCGACAGCATCGTCGGCAACGAGGTCGAACTCACAGGCGTGCAGGGCAGCGTGAACATCGGCGACCACAGCTCCGTCACCAATGAAGATCTCACACACGGCCGGTAACACGTACACCACGGAGGGTGACGGCGCGTTCATCCTCCCCGGCGACGGGTACTTCAGCCTCGGTGGTAACAGTCAGTACCAGGGCTGGGTCGTGGATACATACAAGATTCTCGCGAACATCTACCGCGAAGAAGAACCGAGAGAGCTTATCAATGAATACAAGAAGGTAACACGTCGCTACGACGACGGCGACGAAACGTTCTACCTGACCGACGACGTGCTGCACTACGAGCCGTGCGGCGACGCGACCATAGAACTGGACTGCCGCCCCATCCACGACTTCCACGACCAAGGCCGGATTTACAGGATCGAACAACGCAAGGGAGACGTGACGCTCGTCCACTACACCAAGTACGCGACGGACGAGCTGGAACGGGTCACGCACGAGCATTACATCGCGGTGAAGGGCGCACAGCTCCATCCACAGGACTGGATGGAGCGTCAGTACAGCTACGACGAACGACGCCACGCGCAGAGCACGTTCTACACGTACAAGGCCAGGCTCGAACCGATGCAGGAAACAGTGACGTTCGCAGCAGCGACGTCACCGGAAGACGCAATCGCCAAGGCGAACAGGAAACACGGCGAAACGGTAACCACGCCAACGCACGACGACCTCACCGCAGGGACGGCACTGCACGGACTGAAGAGCCTGGAACACGGTGAGGAACTCTACGCCGGCCTCCCGTGGTTCTTCCAACACTGGTACCGCGACCACCTCGTCAGCCTCTCCGGCTACCGCGCCGCAACGGAATACTGGAGGGTCAAGGACGTCCTCCTTCACATTCTTTCAGACGTGCACCAGGACGGGTGGACCAGGAATCACACGAGCGACGGCGACCTCCGCAGCGCCGACGCGACGGGATGGCTGTTCTACCAACTCCACGAACTCTGCACAGACGTACCGCTCTACGATGTCTTCAGCACGGAAGAACTGGAGCGCATAGCAGACCTCCTCGATATCATCACGGAGGGGATAACCGGACAACACTACCGGAACGGACTCGTCGACAACGGTCCCTTGGAGACTTGGATGGACACGGGCAAGGCAGGACGTGGACGCTCGGGGTGTCGCGTCGAGATCCAAGCACTCTACGCCCGCATGTTCCGCTTCGGCCGGTTCCTCCAGGACCACGTGAGCGTAGACCAGGACTACGAACGGTTAGAGGAGAACCTTCGGGCGAACACGCGACACTACCTCCTCGACGATGTACTGCACGACGGGTATGACGGGGAACTGGACCGCACCACGCGGCCCAACGTCTTCCTCGCCTTCCACGTCTACCCTGACCTGCTCAGCCAAGACGACTGGGAAGCCACGTTCGACCACGCGCTCGACAAGCTCTGGCTCGACTGGGGCGGCCTCGCGAGCATCGATCAGGACCACGACCTGTTCTGTCCCGAGTATCAAGGACAGACGAACGAGAGCTACCACTTCGGCGATTCCTGGTACTTCGTCAACAACATCTCCGCGCTCGCCATGCACCGCTTGAACGCGGAGAAGTACAACGATATAGTGGAGCGGATATACCAGGCGAGCGTCGACGAGATGTTCGGCAGCGGC
The DNA here is from genome assembly GCA_964459935.1 of uncultured Methanosarcinales archaeon. Classification (GTDB taxonomy): domain Archaea; phylum Nanobdellota; class Nanobdellia; order Woesearchaeales; family CAYNLP01; genus CAYNLP01. Next base: position 10,415 of record CAYWOP010000018.1, read on the forward strand.
TACGCTGGTCGGTGCGCCGAAGTGAGCAGCGCATCCGAGCGGCGAAGCGAAGGCTGTCGCTTGCAGGCGTGGAGCCACGCCACACTGTTGGAACTACACAGCGAACTGGTTTGAGTGGTACAACCGTA
>CAYWOP010000019.1:0-10384 GCA_964459935.1 uncultured Methanosarcinales archaeon
AAAGTTATAAACAATACTGCCAGGAAAGTCATCAACCGCACCGTCCGTGACTGGGGCAGGCGGTACCACTTCCGCGTCCAGGACGGGAACGAACTGTACGTGAACGCGTCCAGGGACTGCAGGCCGGGCATGGAACGCGAACAACCCGGGATCAAGCAAGTCCCGCTCTATCCCGACCCGGGCACCGCGGAGATACGCCTCGACCTCTGCATATAACAACATTTAAATACTAACAACTGCCGTGGGATACTGGTGAAAGCATGAAGAAGGGACAAGGCATCGGCATGAACACGATTATCATCGCGGCCATCGCACTGCTCGTTTTAGTGATAATCAGTGTGTTGGTGCTGAATACCGGAGAAACCGTCGTGGAGGGTCAGAGCTGCAGCGCTCTGGGCGGTACCTGCAAAGAAGCGTGTGATGGTTCCCTTGAGCAACATAACCCCACGGGCGACCAGAGTTGCGAAGAGGATACCATCTGCTGCACCTCGGTAGACCAAAATCAAGATGAATAAAGGCGTGTCGCTCAGCCTGCAGACAATGGTTATCGCAGCGCTGTCCATACTGATACTCGTGGTACTCGTCGTACTCTTCACCAACCAAGCAGGCATCTTCAGCGACAGCATCACGTCCTGCGAAGACCAGGGTGAAGAATACTCCTGTGAAAGCTCTTGCGGTCCAGACCAAGAACTCTATCAGAAAGGAGAGGGCGTGTGCGGCGGCACCGGACAGGTCTGCTGCGTGGAGGAAAGCAGCTACATCGGCTGATACGATGCGCATCGTACACTCAAAGGGAAAGGCAATGAGCATCATGCTCAACCTCGCCCTCTTACTCATCGTTCTCATCACAATCGTCATCATCTGGAATAACTACGCGGAGGTCTTCGGCGAATCCCTCAATGCCTGCGAAAAACGCGGAGGGCGGTGTCTCGCACAGAGCAGCTGCGATCCCGACATCCTAAGCGAAGGCGCAAGGATCATGTTCGAACACAATGGCGCCTGTGAAGAAACAGGCGACGTGTGCTGCAAGATTCCAGAACAGTTGCAAAAACAGAAAGAAGCGATTCCAGGCACAGAGGCCATAACTGTCACCCTGGATGACCGCAGCAAGATATACGAGAACACGGATGAGATCCCGGTATATGTCGGTCTCGACTACACGTTCACGGTTGCAGTTGACGAGAGCTACGATGGTCGGGAATGCAGAGCGTACTTCATCAACGGAGAGACAGGTCAGAGACTGAGCCCTCCTGTGGATAGCACATGTGGTTCCGACGACTTCACAGTATAGACGAGATTCAATTACACACATCTCGATCAAGATGTAGAGCTGGACGTGATAGTATACAAGGAGGGAGAATCACCTCCCTCTGACGGGGAGCAGCGAACAGGGACTGACACGTGGGCCAGGTCTGCCAAGATGGAGGTCGAGGTCCGCGACCCGGTCACAATCACGGCCGACAGGGAATGGAGCCCGTCGACAACGGTCACAGCACGATGCTCACAATGCCGGTCAGCATCGTTACGCATAGTCGGCGAGACAAGTCGGTGCTACGACACCGAAGAATCACTCGACAACTTCACCGTACAACAACAGCAGAGTGCCGGTGACGAATACACCTTCAGCGTCTCGGGCAACGGGTCCGGCGTCGCCTGCGTCAACGCAACGCTCGGAACAGGACAAGAGATCATCTCACTCGGCGGCGCCGACGCGATCGTCCAGGTGGACAATGAACCACCGACGTTCGAACTGGACAAAAGTGGTCTCAGCGATACCGACTCGCCCAACGTCATCGGCATCAACTGCCAAGACGGCCTTAGTGGGTGTGCAGAGTTCCACTACCATTTCTTCTCTGACGCCGATTCATATGGGCTTAGGAGGAAAGTACAGACCAACTCGAACGAGGCGCTCGAGATCACCATAGAAGACATCATCGACGGATACAAGAGTTTCCAAGGCAACGTGCAAGTCACACCATGCGACAACCCACTCATGCAACGCTCCTCCTATCGAAGCGTCTCACGAGCCGCTGTAGAGATCGACCGACAAGCTGTTGACGTGAGTGATAAGATGTACGGTGCTGTTTGCGTGTACGCTATCGACGAAGCCGGGAACATCGGCAGTCCGCAGAAGACAACGTTCTTCAACTCTGCCTACGTCAAGGAACAGCTCCTCGACATCTCCATCGGCGAAATCCTCGCAGCACTGGGTGGATGATGAACCTGAGCTGGCGACAGATCATGATCTGGGTCGTGACCATCACCCTTCTCATAATACTAGCACTGGCATTCCAACGAGCACTCACGGTGAATGTCCGATGAAAAAAGGAGCACTGTCCCTCAGCATGCTCGGACTCTACGTCCTCTTCGTCGTCGGAGCGATCACACTGCTCGCACCTATGCCCGAGCTTATCGACTACTTCTTCTCATCCGGCAAGCGCGAAGTGTGCAAGGCAAGCGTCGTCCTCGCCAGTCAACGTGTCCAGGGCAAATCCCTGTTCAGCATCCAGTGTGAACCGGAGGAGGCCGAGATCGGTTCCTCATATATGCAGGGAGAATCGCTCGATACTGAGAAGCTCAAACGTACCCTCGCAGAGCACATGAAGCGGTGTTGGTATAAGATGGGCGAAGGCCACGTAGAACCCTACAGCTCCGAGGCGTTCAACGAGAACCATGCCTGCACCGTATGCTCTGAGTTATCGGTGAGTCAGGACGTACGAGTCGCGTTAGAAAAGCAAGGCGGCATACAGGGCTTCACGGACTACTTGAACAGCACAGAGATGGAAGATTCCGACAAAACATACTGGCAGTACCTGTCCAAACAGTTCTCCGCCGGCACGTACAACCTTTTCTGGTACCCTGTGGCCGAGTCCGAGGTGAAAAGCTTCAAGGGCGTCGATACGCTCCCTCCCTCTGATGAATACATGGTGGTGTTCAAACAGATCGAAGAAGCGGGACAAGAAGACTGGATCATCGGCGACCTGTTCGAAGCATTCGGCACCGACGAGACGATACCACTCATCCTCGTGTCTCCAAAAGAAGAGTTCGGTAGTCTGAGGTGCGATTATCTCATCCAATAACGTAGTCCTGGACAACCTCGGCTGGATCGCGATCAGTCTCGCAGCGGTCATCGTTATCCTCATGTTCCTCGGTGAGATACGGCCCCTGCTCATGCTCGCACAGGACGAAGGGAACTGTGCCGCACAGGTACGGCAGCACAGCACGTCCGTGCAGATAGCCAAGTACGCCTCAGCCGATTCCGATGAGATCAAGGAACGGCTCTCCGTCGATATCAACTGCCCTACCGACCAGGTCACCATCGACGGCACGGGTGACGAGGTCAAGCAGGAACTGGCCGAGGAGATGGTGACATGTTACAACCGGTGGGGGAGGGGACGGTTGGAACTGTTCAGCAAGGACAACGCTGTCTACTGCCACGTGTGCGACATTGTTGAGTTCGAGAAGGACCAAGAAATCACGGATTTCGCGAACTATCTCGCCAACCACCCCCTGGGTGGTGAGAAGACATATCATGAGCGGTTACTGCCATTTGCAACGAAGAACTTCGAGGAAGTGGCCGGAGATATTGAATCGGCGGACTATCCGACCATCAACACGGAAGAACGGTACGGTATCATCTACAGGCACGTGAAGGGGAAAGATGCGATCCTTGGCGTGATAGGCGAAGACACCCAGCGTAACTCAATCCTCTTCGGCGGTGTGACCGCCGGGGCTGTCGGCGGAGCGCTAGTATGCAGTTGGACAGGGCTTGGAGCGTTCATGTGTGCCAAGATCGGGGGATCGATCGGTGCCGGCGGTGGTCTCTGGGGGGCAGGCCAGTTGATATCCGCAATAGATTTCAAAGGGCAACAACGACTGGCACAAACGGGCTTGGTCCCCTACGACAACGAGAGCATATCCGAGCTCGGCTGCCAGGTAATCAAGTGAACACATTTAAATAGAGTTGCTCGTAGGTAACGTTCATGGACACGTCGACAGGAACGCTAGTGACCCTGGCTATCGTGGTTGCCACCATCATAATAGCGTTCATATACTTCAGCCAGTTCAGCTTCATGGATATACTTCCCTCCTTCAACTTCCTATGATGGCCCAAGCGAACAACGGAGCTATACCGATCATCAAACTGGTACTTTCACTGGTTGTCTTCGGTACGTTACTCTATCTGATGCACGACACCTTGCTCGCGGAAGACACGACGGGAAAGGAGGATTTGAAGAACAGCACGGTCGGCATGGTGAATGATGTGATCAGCGGAGAATCAGACACCCTCGGCGACGTGTCCTGTCCGCCCTCACAGACCGCACTGGAGGAAGAGATACGAGAACAGGCAGAGAAGAACGATATAAGTCCTGACTTCGCAGTGGCAATCGCTGAGGTAGAAAGCGATATCAGACACTGCGATGAGGACGGACTTATTGTCAACGAAGTGAGTGAAGACAGCCTCGGAGTGATGCAGATCATCAAAGCAACGGCCGAAGGCGTATGCCCAGGCGCAAATATAAAGGACTGGGAGGAGAACGTCGCGTGCGGTATCGCCGTCATCAAGGAGAAGCAGGCATTAGTGGACGATGACAATACGTATCTCGGCCAAGTGCAAGGTTGTGAGGAGTACGGGTACGACGACTACGTAGGAGACCTACAGAAGAAAACAGCCCGTGCTTACAACGGCTTCGGTTGCGGCGACGGAGCCGACACGGAATACGTGGATAACGTGACGGATGCCATGGAGGCGCAGCGATGACCGAGCAACGAGGCGTGGTGGTGTCGCAACAGTTACTGGCACTCGTCCTCGCACTGGTCCTTCTCGGATCACTTCTCTACTGGTGGCAGACCGAGTCCGAAGAGACGAAGAAGACACTCGACGAAGCCGACGCCTGCGGAACCCACGACGGCATCTGCATGACATGCGGGAGTGAAAACCAGATATCATTAGCAGACTGTCCGAGCAGCATGGACTGTTGCACACTATCTGACGTGAAGGACGACCAGGGCTTGCCCGATGACGTCAGCATGGACACGTTCACGGCCTACATCGAGGACTGTCAACCCGATGGTGAAAGCGCCGCCACGTGTGACCACGCATACCAGTACCTGGTCGCGACCGTCCTGCACAACGACTACAGCATCCTGTTCAAGTCTGATGGGACGGTGACGTTCCGCAAGGGAGGATCGTCATTCGGAGACACAACGATAGACGGCTTAGAGATTGTGAACGCGAGCTACGGCGCCGCTACCGAGCCTGACGACGTGGACTCTGCGAACGTGACAGTGGAGATGACAGGCTCCGTCCCGTACGGAACGGTGAACTTCGAACGCGATTCACTGATCCGTGACATCGCATACTGGTTCACCGGAACGGCTGACACGTACCGAGGCTTACCGTTCATCGGCATCGAGGCGACGAGCGACAAGGTCATGATAATGTTCGACGACTCATGAAGAAGGGATTTATCGTCACAGGAGTCTTCCTCAAGTTCCTCATAGCAGTCATGTTCCTCCTCGTCCTCATAGCTATCGGCAAGCTATTCTACGACGGCTGGGCCGCGAACGATGCAGAGGAAGCGTTGACGGAGAGCTTGGATGACCTCTCGGAAGAGATAGAATCGATTTCGGCTGAAAGTGGTTACGTTGCCTCGGAGAAAAGACTGTCCGTTCCACCCGGATGGGCCCTCGCAGGATTTTCCAGTGCCAATGAATGCGAACAGGCCGGTATACCATGTGTGAAAACGGATGAAGCCCTTCCAGGAGGTCAACACTACCGTATAATGCAACCGAAAAAATGTCGTGAAACAACCTGTATATGTACCTATGACGGCGAGCCGCATCTGTTCGAACCCGGAGAATCTGAAGAAGAGATAAAGACGCACCGCGATGAAAACGTATATATCTGCCGACGGCTCGAAACCGATGCGAAGTTGTATTCACATGCCATACTTGATCAGCTCGATATCAAGCTCAACGAGGATATTCCGAAACGCGGTTACATCGGAAAGGCGATCCGAGAAAACAAGGGTATCCAGCTCCGATATCTCTATTTCTATGGACACGAAGGTTCGTTCTCAGACGTTTATCACATTGAGTCCTTTGATGACAGTATTCTTGTGAGTCCTCATACCGAGGTGCTTGGCGATAGAAAAGATTACTTCAAAGAGTGCGGTGCTTCTTCCGATACGGTCTGTGAGGGCAAGGCGTTCAACGCTGTCGTTCCCCCGTCCAGTCCTCAGTCGAGCTGGGTGCAGTGTGTGCCACAGGAAGGTGGGTTCTGCGAGGCGGTGGCCAGAGAACGATGCAAATATGAAGAGGAGAATGTACCCTGCGTGTGTGGTAGCTCGGAACCAACGATGGCAAATCCTGGTGACGTGTGTTTCAAGGGCGAGACAGTGGATTGTGAGGGGATCCGCTCCTGTAACCAATACTGCAAGCTCGGAGACAAACAGGGTATCGCCGACTGGGACTGTGCCAGTGAATGGGAAAGATCGATATGCAAGGCCAATCCTTGTAATATCAACCCGTGTTACTTGGATGGAAGCACGTGCGGAGAGAAGCCATGAAGCCTCACTATCGGTGGTAGCTTCTCCGAGTCACCTTTATATATGTTCTTTCGCGTCGTACTACTATGCCGTCCAAGGGCCGGATAAACGATGAGCTCGTGATGACCGTGTTCGAGGCCTTCGTCGTCGCAGCCGCTGTGCTTGTCCTGGTGCAGGTCGTCACGACAAAGGTGTCAGACAACAGCTTCTACCTACAGTACTACGCGAAGGACAACGCGTTCATCCTCGACACGATGCAAGCTGCCGACGGCGATATGCGACTCTGGTATTCTGCCGATCTCGAAGTACGTGACGAACTGAACCTGGCTGTCACGGAAAACGAAGTCACACTCCAGTCACGGAACGAAACCAATGCCTCATTCAGCTACGAGTACGCAACATCAGACGAGACTGTGCGTGAAACCGTCATCCCCGCGTTCTCCCACATACAGTACCATAAGAACGATTCGGAGATCTGGGTGGAGGAGTTCAATGGTACAGGGTAGGCGAGGTATCGGTGACAAGGTCATAGAAAACATTCCGCGGATCATCTACGTCGCAGTGGTGATCGGAGGAGCCGTCTTTCTCTTGAACATCTATGAATCGCCCCAGGTCGATCCTGACCGGGTCAAGGCCGAAACTGTTTTCACAAGAGTATTTTACGACGCCCCGATATGGGTAACTGATGGGACTGGCAACGAGCTCTCGGGCAAGCTGAATCTTTCCACATTCAATGACACCGCACTCTCAGAAGAACTACGGTATCCGGAGGAACGCGCGGCGGCCAAGCTGACCCTCACAGATGACAACGCCGTCGTCAAAGCAGCGTATCTCAACCGACAACTCTATCAACAGTATGCACCACTCGTCAATGCAGGAGCTGAAGGATCGGGAAGCGCAGAGCAGTTCACGCGAACGATTCCTGTCACGTATGTAGATGAAGAGCCCTACGGGGGCATGCTACAGATCAACGTGGTGATCCCGAACTGATGCGACGCGGCATGGCACTCTTCACCGAAACTTTCGTATACATACTCACAGCGCTGCTGTTTTTCGCATTCATCTTTTACGCGACGCTGTTCGGCGGTGATACGCAGACGCAGGAGATAGAAGAAGCATATCGCAGCGGCGAGGCCAAGATGATGCTCACCGGACTACTCCGTACCACGGCGGATGATTTCAACACGGACAAGTCCTGCCTAGGAAAGAAAGAACATTATACGATCGGAGATCTGATAACGATGCTGGAGGTGTCGAACGATGCCCAGCGCCCACTTACCAACCCGGATTTTCACTTCCAGGTCAGACAAGCTCTGGAAGGCTACTGCCAAGGCCCTTGCACGTGGACACTGACACTGGAACGTGGCTCGTTCAACAGGACATTCAAGCAAGATAATAATCTCCCACGTCCCGAACCATCAGAGTGGGACATCGTGAGACGAGCATCCACGAGCATACCGACGTGCGACGGTCAGATGCGAGAGGTAGTGTTCAAGGTGTTCGAGAATGAATAATAAAGCACAGTTACTCGTGGTAGGAGTATTCCTGTTCTTCATCACCAGTGTAACGTACGGCTTCATACAGTTGGAAGAGAAACAGTCCATCAGCACATATGGTTTCTCGGTGAAAGTCGGTCAGTACCAGGCAGGCATCAGCGAAGCACTACATTCCGCCGAGTTACGTGAATACACGACCCGACAAGCTTGGGAGATAGCCTCATCCAAAGCGGTCGATCGGCTGCGCAAAAATAGCGGGCGTCTCCAACCAAGCGCAGGCGGACCCGGCGGCGCCTTCACCATTGACCCACCGTGCGGAACGTTCGTGTATCCGAAATGGTCTACGGAGAAAAAATTCTGCCCGCCACCCAGGAATCAACGAGAGGCGTTCGGCAGCGAAGTACTCAGTCTGACGAACGGATACCTCACCGGAGCATCGGAGTTCAGCGCCGGCATCACCCCGGCTCTGGATGTCGAGCAAACCGACCAGGGTTTCACACTCACAGCAGCAAACGCGACCCACTCGTTGCCGATCCATCTCAAACGAGAAATATCTGACAGTTTCGGCTCAGAACTGCTGAAACGCGGGCAGTACGCGTGGCCGACAGATTCGAAAAGGATCAGCAGCTGCTACGGATGGCGAACGCTGCACGTAGCGGAAGGGGAGGAGGGACAAGAGGATTACCACGATGGCATCGACATCGCAGTACCAACAGGCACACCAGTACAGAGTATCAAGAAAGGCGTCGTCAAAACCACATGCACTGGGATGCAGTGCTCGCTGGCCGATGACAGTTGCGATCAGAGTAAACAGTGCGGCGGGTACGGTAATTACGTGCTCATCAGACACCCTGACGGAACGCATTCGCGCTACAACCACTTACAAGAAGTCCGGGTGTCCGAGGAGGAAGCGGTAGGAAAGCGAACTGTATTGGGACTCTCTGGCAACACTGGATACTCCGGCGGCCCCCATCTGGATCTCAAATTCTACCCGGGTGACAACACGTCGGCGGAGAGCGGGAGTCCTCCGCTGTGCCTCTACGATACAGAATTTCTTGACCGGCTTACCAGTGGCGCGGAGAGCTGTGAAAAGTACGGACGACCTCCGAATTTCTCTCTGCGGAAAAGCGGTATGTACGGAGACCAGTGCGACGTGCTCGCGAAGAACACGGTTCGTCCGACCGACATACCGGACGATCCCAGATCGTTCTTGTCCTCAGCGCGAGATGCACCTGAACAGTACGTGCGTTCTCGCGTCGGCGTGTATAACCACTCTCTAACGATGAGCGGAAGCTTTGAAACAGGACTGTCACTCACGGGCGACAAGTTCTACGGCGGTGTCGTGGACTGGGCTGAAGCAACATGGAATCGGTGCAGGAAGGAGAGCGTCTCATGCCTCAGAGAACGCATGGAACAGTTCAACGAAGAATCCTCTTCGTATAAAGTGGGCCGGCGATGCGAGGCGAACACGGCCTACTACCGCGTCTTGGAATCATTCAACGCCTGCCTGGAGAACAGATACCACGGCTGCGTCTGCGAGGAGGAGCTTCCTCCGGCCACCGGTGAGTTCACCATCACATTCCACGACGACACAATCACCTGGGAGGAGGGCGGCGCAGACACCGCTCTCACCGACTTAGCAACGGGAGACCGTTTCATGCAGTACAGCTTTGACACAAACACGAGCTACTACAGCAACATCCCATCTGACTCTGTGGCCGATCCCTGGGACTGGATACAACTTCACCACACGGGGGAGCGTTACATACTCAACACCACCTTCGGCACGCGAGAGATCGAGACGGTGCGATGGTATAAGCCAGAGAAGGACAAGATAGTGCTGATCGGCATAAACGACGGCACACCGACCTGTGGACAGTCACAACGGAATTTCCTCATGTGCGCGAAGCCTGACAATACATCCAAGGACACGTTACGGTTTGCACTGGAACTCCGCGATACCAGGCCGGAACCTGCTGAAAGCGCCTCTACAACGACACAGGAGCAGTCGATGGAGGGCAAGGCATCGCAAATCAAGGATAAGATCCTCGAGGCAGGACTGTCGATCGCGCTCGGACCAGCAGTGTCTTCGCTGATACTCGAGTCACTGCCAGAGTCACAACCGGCCCGAGTCAGCGCGACAGTATCGATACCGAAAGACGCCGACATCGCCGCCCTCGAGGCATACTGCAACGTCGGGACACCGCTGGACAGCCTCAGCGTGGAGCGAAGCCAGGGCGTCGCCACGTTCGACAATCCCTATACCGACGAGGTCGACACCGGTTCGCAACACCCGCTTCACGCGAGCCAGGATGCGCTTCAGAAGGCGGGAGCGAA